>DATMYJ010000152.1:0-6362 GCA_035561015.1 Desulfitobacteriaceae bacterium
TTAATATGTAACTGTACAAGGTAATTCGCTAAACTACTAAGATATTCCTGCCTGCTGCCTATACTTTGAATTTGGAGAGGCGAAAAGGAAAAGGAAAGATTATTCTGCAATATTATGTAATTTAGGCAGGAATCAGAGTATATTTGCCGAAGAATGTGCTATAGTTTTTCTCCAATTAAGATTTATGGGTTAGAAAGGAGAGAATCAATATGTCAAATCGAATGTGCAGAGAAAACAGTATGGGGACAGTAGTTATTGCCGCTCTAGTCGGAGGAATAGCCGGGGCAGCAGTGGGCTTGATGCTGGCACCAAAAAGCGGACGGGAACTGCGGCATGATATGCGCTTCAAAGCGCGCCAAACTATACAGGAGATAGAGAATGTTGCGGAAGAAAAAGTCGACAAAATTCATGATGTCGGTGATGATTTGGTGCGTGAAGGAAAACGTCTGGCTGATGACCTGAAGAAACTTTTTAGTGAGTTCAGGCAGGCACTTTCTAAAAGTGAAATTGAAATTGGCATGGAATCGGAAAAACCTGAGTAAAGGCCTTGCTGGAGGATAACTTGTCAATACAGTTAAACTGAGTTACAATTATCTTAGTAGCAATATAATGCAAACAAAGGTATCGCGGGAATGGCGGAACTGGCAGACGCACTGGATTTAGGTTCCAGCGGGTAACTCCGTGCAGGTTCAAGTCCTGTTTCCCGCACCAATGAAAAAGTCTAAGTACGCTGAGGAAAAACCACAGCGTACTTTTTTATACGTTGACAGGTCTGAACCGGTATGAGTATAAACAATGAGGAGGGACTTTATGAAAGTTGGGTATCTGGGGCCGAAAGGAACATTCAGCGAAGAAGCCGCTTCCCGCTGTTTTAAGCAGCAGGATGTGCAGATGGTGGCTTTTCCGACTATTATTGATGTTTTGGAAGAAGTGCAATCAGGCTTAATCGATAAAGCAGTCGTACCAATAGAAAATACTTACGAAGGATCAATCACTCTGGCGGTGGACAGTTTAGCAGCGAGCCCGGATTTGTTTGTGCAGGGGGAAATAACGATGGCTATCTCCCAGAACCTGCTGGGGGTTGAAGGAGCTGAACTGGCTGATATCAAAGAAGTATGGTCCATACCTGCGGCTCTGGCCCAGTGCCGCAAATTTATCAGGGAGCGCCGTCTGTTAACCAAAAGTTTCGACAGTACGGTTTCGGCAGCTACAGCGGTAAAAAAACAAGGCCGGAGAGATGTGGGGGCAATTGCCTCTGAATGGGCGGCAAAACAGCTGGGTATGCGAATCCTGGCTGGCAATATTCAGGATTCTTCCGAAAACCATACCCGCTTCGTAGTTGTGGCCAAGGGACAGCAATTGCTGGCTGCCCCCCAAAAAACCATGTTACAGATTGTACCGTGTCAGGAGCATATTGGTGTGCTGTCAAATATAGCCCATGTTTTTGCTTCCTTGAACCTCAATCTCTCCTGGATCGAATCCCGTCCCACAAAGACCAGACTGGGAACTTACCAGTTTTATCTTGATGTTGAAGCCGGTTTGGAAGATGAGCGGATGTCTAAAGCTCTTGCGATTCTGCGAATTCTGGATAATAAGGTAAGAATTCTGGGAAGTTATGTGACTATTGATGACCCTGGCTGGACGGAAAGTGATGAAAATCTGGAGTAAGAACATAGCAGTTGCAGGACATTGGTCATGGTAACCGGGGAGATACAAAAGTGTCAACTAATTCCTGGATTGAGATCTTAGAGAATTAAGGTATAATCGGCATTAACAGAATAAAATTGTGAGGGGGGAAACTGAATGATTAGGATGAAATGCCAAATCGCTCTTTATTGTACTGCCTTATTACTGCTCTTAGCCTTGGCAGGATGCGGGCTGAATAATTCCTCAAAAACAGAACCGAATGGAGCGGATTCTTCACAGGTTGTTATCGACAAAAGAATTATTTCTGCTGCCGGAGCCACCGCCCTCCAGCCTTTGGCCAAAATAGCTGCTGAGGAATTCATGAATAAATACCCTGAAGTACAAGTAAATATCAGCGGCGGCGGTTCCCTGACAGGGCTGAATAACGTAGCCAGCGGTGCTATCCAAATCGGCAACTCTGATGTGCCTGTGACAGCAGAACTAGAGAACAAGGGACTTGTTGATCATCTGGTTTGTGCCGCACCTTTTCTGATTATTGTGAACAAAAATATAACGATAGACAGCCTGACCAAAGCGCAGCTTAGTGATATTTTTAGCGGCAGAATCAGCAACTGGAAAGAAGTCGGCGGCAGTGACCAAAGAATTTCGATTTTCGGCCGGGCAGCATCTTCCGGTACCCGTCTGACCATAAAAAATATAATAATGGATGGAGCTGAGTTCACAAATGATGCCGTAGCTGTAGATTCTACCGGTAATCTGCTTACCGGGATTGCTCAAACTCCGGGTTCTATCGGATATATTGACGCAGCTTATCTCAATGACACTGTCAAAGCCTTAAAATACAATGGCGTAGCTTATAGTGTGGAAGCTGTCGCGAATGGCCAGTACCCGATTTACACCTTCGAACACATGTATACCAAGGGAGAGGCTGTTGGCACAGTCAAAGCCTTTATCGACTACATCCAGAGTGCCGAGTTCCAGAACAATTTTGTAGAAAAGGCTGGCTTTATTCCACTAAGTAAGGTGAAGTAACAATTCCAGGCGGCTGAATAGCCAGGACATATGGCAGAGAATGTACAAATGACCTGGACAGTCCCGGAACATGTCTTCCAGGACTGTCCAATTAGTATTCAGGCCGTATTCTCCAGATATCCGAGGGACTGGAGAGGCAGATACCAACTAATTTGCCACAGTCTCAATAAGGATTTAGTAACGAGAAGACGGTTGTACAACCCAGGATATTTTGCTAAAGTAGAAACTAGCAAATAATTGTATCCGCCGGGGTAGTATTAGCAAGGCAATATTAATTTAGAAAAGACAGAGGGATGGTTATAAATGTTTAAACTTGAGAAAGAAGAATTTAAGGGTCGGGATTTCATTTGTCTGAAGGATTTTACTCCGGATCAAATTGGTTATATGCTGGAAGTGGCGGCACATCTCAAAGCTGAACGCCGGGCCGGGATCGCTCATCCCATCCTGCAGGGCAAATCTCTGGCTATGATATTTACCAAGTCATCAACCCGGACACGAGTAGCTTTTGAGGCGGGTATCTATCAGCTGGGCGGACAGGCCATGTTCTTAAGCAGCCGTGATATTCAGTTGGGAAGAGGAGAACCCATAGCAGATACTGCCAGGGTGCTTTCACGCATGGTTGACGGTATTATGATCAGGACTTTCAGCCATCAGGAGGTTTTGGATCTGGCTGAACAGGCCTCAATACCGGTAATTAATGGGCTGACCGATTTACTGCATCCGACCCAGGTTATGGCTGATTTACTTACCATTCAGGAACATAAAGGAAAGCTGGCCGGTTTGAAACTAGCTTATATTGGGGACGGTAATAATATGGCTCATTCCTTGATGTTTGCTGCCAAAATGGGTCTTCATGTTGTTGTGGCTTCTCCCGAGGGCTATAAACCAGATCAGGAAATCGTAGTTTCCGCTCAGACTGCTGCGCGTCGTTACGGGGGAGAGGTAGAGGTTATGGATAGCCCTCTGGCTGCTGCCAGTGAGGCTGACGTTCTGTATACTGATGTCTGGACCAGTATGGGTCAGGAGGAAGAGACTGCCGTTCGTCTCAAAGCTTTTAAGGGTTACCAGATAAATTCCCAGGTTCTGAAGCTTGCCCGTAAAGATGCTATTGTTTTACACTGTCTGCCGGCACATCGCGGGGAAGAAATAAGTGCGGAGGTTTTTGAAGGACCGCAATCGCTGGTTTTTGAGGAAGCTGAAAACAGGCTGCATGCCCATAAAGCAATAATGGCTTTGGTAATGTAGGATAGATATTGCCTGCCAGTAATGATGGGAAAATATAGAGAAAAGCCGCTTTCAGGGAGAATAGGTGATAAAGGGGGCTTGCTTGGTGAAAAAATTACGTGTACTTATTTTTTCAGCAACTTTTGGGGCTGGGCATATCCGGGCTGCTGAAGCAATATTTGAAGCTATCCGAACACAGGAACCCAGTACGGAAATTATTCACTTGGATTTTGGAGAATTTCTGAATAAAACAATCAATAAAGTTATCAAGAACACTTATATTGAACTAATTAAATATACTCCTAAACTATGGGGCAAGTTTTATTACCGGACTTCCAAGATTTCTCCTGATTCCGTTTTCCAGCGTTTTCTTAATCGTTTGGGCAGAAGCGATTTTTTGGAGTACATTCTTTCTTTACAACCGGATTTAATTATTTGCACATATCCGACAGTGGCCGGGGTTCTGGCGCAATTACGCTCGATGAAGGCTTTGGCTATCCCTGTTGTGACAGTTGTTACCGATTATGCCATCCATAGTCAGTGGATACACCCCGGGGTAGATTTATATATTGTCGGTTGTCAGGATGTTTGCGATGGTCTGATTTCCAGGGGTATAGAAATGAATCGAATCAAGGTTACCGGGATCCCGGTCAGTCCCAGATTCGAACTTCCTCTGGAAAAACATAGTCTTTACCAGAAATTCGACCTGAAAACCGAACGCCTAACCTTACTGGTTATGGGCGGAGCCTACGGAGTTTTGGGCGGAGCTAAATTGATCAGCAAAATAATTGCCGAATCCCAAGCTCCGATCCAGGCAGTTATCGTCTGCGGCCAGGATGAGAAATTATACAAATCCCTGGATCCTATTATTGCAGAGGCGCGTAATCCTATCCGGCGACTAGGCTATGTTCGTAATGTAGAGGAATTGATGACTGTGGCTGATATGATTATCACCAAGGCAGGTGGGCTTACTGTCAGCGAAGCTCTGACCAAGAGGCTGCCTATAGTGATTTACAAGCCTATCCCTGGGCAGGAGGAAGCCAATGCTGTTTTTGTCCAGAAAATCGGAGCCGGATTAGTGGCAAACAACAGTGATGAGTTGGAGAAAATTTTAACCAGGTTGATAAGTCAGCCCCAAGAATTAAAAAGCATGTGCCTGGCAGCGGAAAAATCTGTTGCCGGCCGTTCTGCTGAAAAGGCTGCTGATTATATTTTAAAGCTTATAGAGGATCAAAAGATTGTGCAAAAGATTGGGTGAAAGTTATGAACCCTTTATTGGTACTTGGTATGATAGAATTTGTTCGCGGAGCTCTGATCCTTAGTTTAACACCCCTGTTTGGACAGTCGGTGGCCGGATATTCTTTAGGTGTAATTGGTACAGCAATTTCGTTACACTATCTGTTTGATAATCTTTTTCGTTTACCTGCAGGCTGGGTGGTGGATCAAATGGGCGGAAAAGCCATGCTTGCCGGGGGGATTATCCTTTCCGGAATAGGCCTGTTTTTAATTTATGCCCATTGGAGTGTTACCTGGTTCATGCTGGGAGCAGTACTATATGGGTTAGGAACTGCTCCACTCTGGCCAACGGTAATTACCGGGATTGCCGCTAAAATTCCCATAGCCCAACTGGGAGAGGTTATGAGTAAAGTTTTTATCGCCTGGCTGGTAGGGGCAGGTTTGGGACCGGTAATTATTAATTTTATTCTCGGCTATTCTTTTGCCCGGGCTTTTTTGTTTCTGGGAGTACTGCTGTTTTTTGCCTTTATTCTGACATTGGCAGGGCAATATGGGCAGATCGGAAATCAAATTAAACAAGCCTTGCCTCATTATTTCCAGGAACTAAGGCAAGAAATCTTGGGCCTTCGCCTGCTTTATCCGGGAATGTTTATACAAACCATGTCTGTAGGCATTTTAATGCCGATCATCGCCATTTATACGCAGACAGTGTGGGGCTTTAGACCTGATCAATTCAGTTATTTTTTGATCGGAGGCGGCTCTTTTACGGTTCTGCTGCTGATTCCTGCCGGCAGAATTACTGACCGCTGGGGTATCAAGGGACCTTTAATAGGAGGATTTTTCCTGGCGGGAATTTGTCTCGTGCTTTTGCCCCTGCAAAAATCAGTATACCTGGCCCTAATAGTATGTGTTTTTCTGGGCATTTCTTATTCCTTCATCCTTCCGGCTTGGAATAGTTTACAAGCAAGGGCAGTGTCACCCGAAAAAAGAGGAACAATGTGGGCTATTTTCATGACGATTGAGGGCATAGGAACAGCGAGCGGAGCTTTTATCGGAGGTAAAGTGACTGATGTTTTCGGTCAACAATCGCCTTTCTATGTTAGTTCAGTTGTCTTACTAGCTATGGCTCTCTTTTATGCTTTAGGAAACATTGATAAACTAATTCAGCCAACTTAATAAAAGAGGAAAAAGGTTGGGGTGAGAAAATATGGATTGGATATTAT
>DATMYJ010000153.1:0-4548 GCA_035561015.1 Desulfitobacteriaceae bacterium
ACCGGTCAAGAAACGACCGTTATATCCCTTTTCCGTTTGGCTTACGTAGTAGCAAACGATCTCCACCATCAGCCATTCATCCTGCATTTGAGGGAGCGGATCAACGCCCCGGAGGGTGCTGTGTTTGGGCGTCAGAACTGGTTTCTCCGTGACCTCGTTTACTTCCGTCCCTGATTCTCTCCCTCAGGGTTTAACCGAGATTCCCAAGAAATTAGTTTCCGTAGTTGCGAACGATCTCCACCATCACACTATCAGCCATTCAGCCTGCATTTGAGGGAGCAAATCAACGCCCCGGAGGCTGCTGTGTTTGGGCGTCAGAACTGGTTTCTCCGTGACCTCGTTTATTTACGTCCCTGATTCTCCCTCTTGCTGTTGGTCGAGGCATGACTCGGGGCCATGATGGTTGGCTATACCTTTCATGTAAGACTCTTGCATTCTCTACTCTTTGCCGGTTTTTATCGGCGCTTTCTCAACGTCCCGGAGGCTTCATACAGTCGCGTTTTCGCCCACTTGCAGGAAGGCATGCAAACGACTCCGGAGACATTGGCCCGCATAGATCAGTACAAAATAAGCAATACACGAATTCTTTCCGGGCGGGTGAATCCTCTCGGGTCAGTTCCGAATACAAGAGGGATCAGTTACAAGGATGAATGCATCATTACTCGGATTAACCGGGTCTCGCAGGCAATTAGTTTACGTAGTTGCGAGCGTCCAGTCTTCCTACATACCCCATAAGTACGCAAAGAAAATATCGCCCCCTAATTTTTTATTTCTCCTTAGATTCAGAACTTATCCGATCAAGTCGTGATGTCTGTTCGTAGACTTGCCATAGCTTCTCATAACCACGATCTGAGAGGGCAACCATGGAAATGATAACCCATGCAACCCAATGGGATAGGTCATCCAGATCAGCGGTTTCAATATGCCGGAATTCCGCTCTATGCACAGCCTTCGATCTTAAATCATACAAATATTTAACACGGCGTTTGAATGCTGGGTACTCTTGCGGGCTGACTATTTGATATCCAGCAAAAGCAAGAATTGAGGCAATTCCTCTCGCATTTAATTCAGTTATTTTTTTACTTTCGGTTTCACCTTGCTGTTTGATTGCAAAGAAACACTCTGCGCACGACCATAGCTTGATAAACTGCATAGTTGGATTGCGATCCCTGTACGCTTCTGCGAACCAATATAGAGAGCGAACAATCGCATCCTGTAGTTCATCCCTATTTGCCTTATCAGGCAAGGATGCTAATTGATGCAAAAAACAAAATTCGGTTAAATAAGATACAGACTCAGCTTCAATAGGTAAATCTTGTTCTATCCCCCAACGTTGCGAATATGCTGGATTGTCTCCTCCTACCTCCCACCTCAAAGAAACAACCGCTTTCCGGTTTTCGAAAGGAGAGGTTACAGCACGAACCCGAGATCGCCATATAGCTCCTCTGTATAGAACTGCACCACATACAGCAAGTATGCCAACTGTGAGAACTGCTCGATATTCAAATCGTTCTGATGCAATATCGGCACTGCCACTGCACTGACCGATCAACCAATAGTCATTTTTGAATTGTTCAAAGATAGAGTCAAGCTCAAGATGGCCTTCGAATTTGACATTTTCTAATATAGCTCGGTTACTACGTTGAATGCGAATAGAACCAAGATGAAGGATATCCTGATCCTTTAGGTCAATACCTTCAATCTGAATGAGAAATTCGTAATCCATTATAATCCCAACCAACGAATTGACTATGCCTTCAGTGAATTCCCGACCTGTTGGCTGAAGGTCTCTCTCAAGCCAGCTTTTATAATTTCCCAACACCTGAACATCTATGTCTCTCATGGAAACGGAGCTAGCCATCAAAGAAAGGGAGCCAAGTAAGCTTGTTATCCGTCGCAATGCAGCCACGCCTTTATCGGAAAGAAACAAAGTTCCAGGCCCATACCTTATATTTGGGTGAAAGGGGCCTAAACGCTTTATATCTTCAAACGTTGGACTAATAATAAAGGCACGTCGTGAAAAAAGCGTTTCCACGTCTCTTTCAATTGTTCGCCTCTGCTTTTGAGTTAGCTTTTCGTAAAGCATGAATCAATCCATCTAACGTGTTCGAGGAAAAGAAGCGGAGGCAGAGAAGCAATAAAAAACAAACATTTGTGTCTGAGATTGTACTCTGTGCGGTCCGGAGTAAGAATTAGGAGCCGACATTCATTTCAGTCACGTTTCACCCCGACATGACACGGATTTCCGAAAACTCCCAACATCGATATCCCCAATTGACTTGGCCATCACCGCATGGGCTTCGCATCTACTCATTCTCTATATCTTCATTGATACTTATCATCAATATGTAACCTCTGATTAAGCTTTGCCGAATAGTATTTATTGCAACCGAGCATTATTAAATCCGGAAACATCAAACTCGAACACTCGATTTCCCTCATTGTAAAACGTAGCCTCAATTCTCACCAATGAAGATTTTTTCATTCGTTCGACAAATCGATCATATCCCTTAATAAAGACGGCTGTTCTGTCGTGGTCCTCGGGCTCAAAAGCATTAAACCGCATCGCTTCTCCATCATCAAACCTCACAAGTATGTCCATGCCGTCATAGTTCATATTGAACTGCCCTTTCTGAACATAGAGAATCACATCATTACCGAATCGAGGATGCTTTCGAAGCTGCAATGTGGCTCGCTGGTCTCCAGTGTAAGGGAAATCAAAAGTAACGACATTGCGCGACTCAAGCAGCGCCATAAGAATCTTCTTTGAACTCATAGCATCATCCCCTTCGCTATACTGCCAAGAAGAAACAATCGAGGTTTTGGATGTGTCGGCAACCTCTCCCGTTTGAGATGTTGCCGCAGGTTGCTGGATGCTCGCAGAGTTATCCAATATATTATCACCATCACTCGAACACCGACCAACAGCAGCCAGAAAGCCGATTGCCATCAAAAACCAAATCCACCACGGAGCTCCCTTTTTTTCACCCATATTATCGTCCGGTTTTATGATGCTTTTGAAATTGCTGTGAAATTATGGGCTGAGATTCATTTCAGTAAAACTTGTTTAATTGGTTCGTACAAGTCATTGCCTAATAATGGCAATGCATCTTCTTTACTTACCCAAAGGACACTAAAGAATTTTTCAGGCTCTTTGACCGAAGCCTGTCCTGTTTTGTAATTACATAACCAATACGAAATCAATTGTTTTGTGTTTGGATGTATTCTCTCTCCTAACTTTTCACTCGGAGAACATGTAATCCCTGTTTCTTCAAAAACCTCGCGTATTATTGCGTTTTCGTCAGTCTCGTTATTTTCAACAGTTCCACCTGGTAATTGCCATAGCGGTTTTTGATTGTCATCAATTTTTTGCGCCAGAAGAATTCTGTTATTGTGCAGTACAACTCCTAAAACGACTCTTTTTATTTTCTGCATCTTTTGCGACACATCTCCTAACAATACTTCTACTTCATGATACAGGCTTGATGTCACATACTTTGTAACATCTTTTGCCTTTACCCATGTAACTTGAGAGTTTTCTTTTTCATCTAGATTAATAGCGTCTCCGGCAAGATATATACAGAAATAATAATGACACAACACTTTTGTGTCGTCATGAACTCTAGCACCTAAATAACGTTTTACTTTACAATGCACACCCGTCTCATTGGCAACTTCACTTTCAACTTTATCACGCATGTCTTCCTCTGGCTTTAAGACGCCAGCAGGAAATTGCCAAGATAAGGTGCGATACCTATTTCTTCTTTGCACCATTAAGACATTGTCGTCTTTTTGTACTATGCCAACTACAGCAGATAACCCCCCAGACGATTTATCATTTAACGTATTTGATTCTCTCATCTTCCATAATAAAGGAAGAAATGCAGCCATTAAGGCGAAAACCCCTCCAACAATCGATGTAATTAATTCGGGTTGCATAATTTATAAGTTCCAATGTTTGTAGCGCCCAACGTTGCCGCGGATGAGCAGTGCTGCGCATCGGAAAATGTATTAAATGGCGGACGTATCTACTCCATCCGTAGGTTCTGCTGCCTGCGATCAGGCGCGCAAATAACTCCGAGAAAGTAGGCCGGAGGAATTTCACCCCCAGCCTCTCGCAGAACCGGACGTGAACGTCTCCGCTCATACGGCTCCCATTATCCAGCCTTTGGGGATGTACCCCAATTTCCAACGCACAAACGCGGGCGGCTTTGCTCTCGCTATCCATTCGAGTACATTGATCGTGCGTTTGAGATGACTTGCAAACTTTTGGTATTTCCTCATCATCCACCTAGGGAGACAGGCGGGACGTTCCCGAAATCATGAACTTGTGACGTGACGATCGCAACGACGTTAACTTACAACTCACACAGATACACAACATGGATCACTGCTGCTGAAAACCCGAGGAGACATCCTCTCCGTCAAAAGTCGTCCCGAGTTCAAACACATACACTAACCGTAGAAAAAAGCAAATAGCACTTCAAAAAGCGACAGAAAATCACTGCAAAACAACGTAATCGACACAGTAGGTAAATATTGTATACC
>DATMYJ010000154.1:0-2924 GCA_035561015.1 Desulfitobacteriaceae bacterium
CGACTTTATATTGTGGATATATTCTGAATATTTTGTTATTTCTCAATAATATTTTGAAATTTATTAATAAAAGTAAAGCAGGAAGTCTCCTTATATACTTCACTTACTTTGAGAAACTTCCTGCCTTTGATTTCGGTTAGCCCTGCACCATATTCTCTTATTTTAGTCTCTGGCCGGACGGTGATGTTGATAACATTCGCGGCAATACACCGGACGGTCGGACGTTGGTTGAAATGGAACTTGTGTCTCGACTCCGCAATCTGCACAAATAACAGTGAACATTTCGCGTGGTCTTCCTTCCATACCGCGATTTGCTTTGCGTGCATTGCGACAATCACGACAACGCAAGGGTTCATTTTCAAATCCCTTTTCAGCATAAAATTCTTGCTCTCCAGCTGTGAAAACAAATGTGACACCGCAGTCCTTACATACTAAATCTTTGTCTTGAAACGCCATTAAGAATTCCCCTTACCTAACTAATGTGACAGGATAAAACCTATCCTTCTATATTATAACGTTATTCCCGGGAAGGGACAAGCCCTTTTTCAGCTCCGGCAGCAAGACTTAAACCAAAAACCATACTGACCCCACTTTCCAGCAGGACCTGGGCACAGGCTTCCAGCGTTGCTCCGGTAGTAATAACATCATCGACCAGCCAGACACTCAAACCTGTTAACCTCCGGAAGTCGGAAACAATAAAGGCACCCCTCAGATTTTGCAACCGATCCCGGCGGTTAAGTTCCACCTGAGGCCTGGTTGCTATTTGACGCTTTAGTCCCTTAAGCAGGGGTAACCCCAATTCCCAATGAAGTAAGGAAGCAATGACCTCAGCCTGATTAAAGCCGCGTTCGGCCAGACGATCGGAATGCATAGGAACAGCAATTATGCCATCAACAACAGGGAGATTCCTCAGGACCCAACTGGAAAAAGGCCGCCCTATTTCTGCCAGACGCCTGGGTTGGGACTTAAACTTGATATCCCGGATATATTGCTTCCAGTCGCCGCTGTAATGTCCCCAAGCCCAAACCCTGGCCAAACTCTGAGGGCCTTTATTGGCCAGACAATCACAGCAGTATTTGGTCTCAGGAGAAATAATCTTTCCGCAGGAAAAACAGCGTCCAGCTTGCGGGAAAAAATATTTTTCCTCACAATTTAAACAAATCGGGCCAGGTTTTTTCCCGCACAGGAAACAATGAAGTTCCTTTTCCAGGCAAAGCGAACGGAGTCCGTCTTTGATTTGAGATAGCAGTGCTGCCATAACTTCTGATTACCTCCTTCAAATCACAAAAATTGCAACCTGACTTTCAAGCACTATTGCTTAAGTGAGCAGCGCAAGAAAGGCTTAAGAACAGGTAGTAGTAATTCTATCGTAAATCCAATAGGCCCAATGAAGCCGCATAATTATTTTGCTCCCTGATCCAGCTAATGGCTCCAGTGACAGCCGCTGTTTTCCGGGCGGCAACAAGCAGAACCAGGCCGCCCGGATATTCTTTGGTTCGTCCGGCCCGTCCGGCCATCTGAATTAGCGCCCGCTTTTCAAAAATAGGATGATCGGCGGCTAGAACAAGAACCTGCGCATTAGGTATAGTTACACCCCGTTCTAAGATAGAAGTGCAAACAAACAAACAATATTGGCCCTGCTTTAAATCCTCTATTTTTTGTTTTCTATCCGGATCAGAACTATAGCTTCCGGCAATCCGCCACTGCGGAAATTTTAATTCCAAATATCGTACCAGGGGCCCGACCCAGGATATCTGCGGGACAAAAATCAAAGTGATTCCCCGGGAAACTGCCTCCTGAAGCTCTTTTTCCATTATTCTGTTAAAACCAGGTTTTTGTGGCTGGTAAGAAAATTTGCGCCAGCGAGGTACAGGCAAGGGATATCTGTGATGACGTGCTGGCAGGCGAAATAAATTCCTGCCAGCCTGGTTGTTTTTCCTGAGTCCTTCCTCTGAAGGAGTAGCAGTCAGATAAACAATTTTACCTTCGGAAGATAAGGCCTGCACCAGGCCCCATTCCAACATCCTGTTGCCATGATAAGGAAAGGCGTCCATTTCATCCAAAAAAATCAGATCAAAGGCCCGGTAAAAGCGCAGAATCTGATGAGTAGTTGCTAAAACCAAGTTTCCTTTTTGATATTTAACAGGTATCATACCTGCAAGAATCTGAATTTGCAGTTCCGGAAAATTTCTTTGCAGACGCGGAGCTATATCATTGATCACATCCTGCCGCGGGGCCGCGAAAAGCACAGATTTACCATTTTCCAAAGCCCAGGCGGCAGAAGGGAAGCAGACCTCTGTTTTTCCAGCTCCGCAAGCAGCCCAAAGCAAGGCTTCCTTTTCTTTATTTCGGCTTACAAACTCCAAAACCTGGGAACTTACCCCTTCCTGGGCAGCGGTCAAGGCAGGCTGAAGGAAAAAGGAGACCGCTTCCGTTTTTCTCTCCAAACCCTGTTTATCTCGGTACAATACCTGCTGGGAACTGCTGACTCCCAGGCTTGAACAACTGCGGCAGGTTGCCATATTGCTCCCTATCCCGGGCCATTCCTCCAGTTCCATCTCCCCGCAGCGCTGACAACGCCACCTTTTACCTTCCGGACGTATGCTGAGAATCCATTCGCCCCAGCCCTTTAAAACTCTCAGATGAGCCCAGCGCAAAACAGTTTGCAGATCGCTTCCTATCTGCACTGCCAGTTGGCCCAGTTCTTTATCAGTCAGCTGTCGGCCGCGTATACAGAAATTAAATTCCCTGTTTTCCAGGCAAGAGGCATACTCACTTCCTTCCCGACCTGGCCAGGTCTCTGCTTGCTGCCATTGCCGGTTGCCAGAAGGTAATAAATCCTTCCAGTCTCTCAGTTTCTCCTCCAATTTTTCCTGTAATTCCGCTTTGCTCATTTTTAAAAGCCCTACCGAATAATCGGGGTC
>DATMYJ010000155.1:0-3201 GCA_035561015.1 Desulfitobacteriaceae bacterium
GCACAAACCCCGGCAGAGGATCCCTCATCTTCCAGACGATACTGAGGGGTGCCGAACCATAATGACTTTGAAAATCAGCAAAACCCAGACAGGTATAGGGGGAGGCTAAAGTGGCCTCCTTTTTGTATTCGCGCACAAAAAATAAGACATTGCCACCGCTGACTGCCTGTTTGATATACCTCTGGCCGGTAAGAGATTCCTCAGTCGTTCTGCTCTGGGACTGCCAATGGAATAGCTCTTCATTAATGGAATAATCCTGATACATAGTGGAAGGAGAATAATCTTTTTCCGACTTGTTCAATGTCACGAAAAAGACATCCAGTTTCTTCTCCTTCAAGTAGAGCACCCCTTCCCGGAAATGGCTTTTCGTTTTTTCTGTATGTTTGCCCAGAGCAGCCAGGATCTGATCAAGTGTATAAGAACAATATAAATCCAGAGGATAACCATTCTCCTCTTTCGCCATGTCTAGCGGTTTATCCACAAAATTTATCTGCAGATACTGGTATTCCAGCAGATCTAGCAATTCAGCATAAAGCAGAGGATCATCTATGGCCCAAAAAATAGCTTCCTCGATTGAGTCAAACCTATTATCCAGATCATCCAAGCCTTTTCCCCAGATTGTGTAATGAAACATTTTGAGCATTATTCTTTCCCCTGTTGATAAATTAAGCAGAACAGTTCCCTTAACAGATCTGACCTGAGGAAGAATGGTTAGCAGAAAATTAATCCAGCGCCGGGAATTAGCCCAGGATAACCGCCCAAACGCCGCAGAAAGTAGCTGCTCCCTTTCCGGATTCGGTATGTATCCTGGCAATAATCCAGCCTGAGTTGCCAAACCTGTCACTGTAACCTTCTTCACATAGATATCCTGGGGTTTAACATGGTAGGCTTCAAAAAACTCCCTGACATTCAATTTACTACCGACATCCAGGAAATCATGGAGTTTGTTAAGCAAGTTACGTTTATTATTTATCGCATTCCGGATATTTTCCAGTATATATTCCTGGGCTTGTTTTTCTAATTGGATAGAACAGCCTCTTGGGACATTGGCAAAACCAGTTTTGATCTCCTGCTCAAGAGGTTTTCTAGTTTTTGCCAATAAGGCTTTAAAGCGTTCAGCGAAAGAATAATTTTGGTGAGCCTGACCTACAAAATCCAAAACAGTCAAGGCTTCTTTGCCAGTGCATAATCTCAAACCACGTCCCAATTGCTGCACAAAAATAGTCAGACTTTCTGTGGGACGCAGGAAAAGAACTGTATTCACCTCCGGAATATCAATACCCTCATTATATAGATCAACGACAAACACAAAATTGATGTCCTTGTTTATCAAACGATATTTCACATTATTCCTGATTTCTTCGCCAGATTCTGAAATCAAGTATTCTGAGGGAATCCCCGCCTCGTTAAAACAAAGCGCCATAAATTCAGCATGCTTTTTGCTTAAACAAAATCCAATCCCGATAATCTCAGCCAGGTCCAAGCAATAGCGCTCAATAGCCTTAATGATGTACTCCACACGTTTTATAGCCACAGCTTGTTCAAATACATAGAGATTCTCTATCTCAGCCTCATCGTATTTTCCCCCATTCCAACGCACGCGTCTCAGGTCGACATCATCAGTGACGCCGAAATAATGAAAAGGGCTGAGCAGTTTTCTTTCGATAGCTTCGCCCAGCCTAATTTCAGCGGCAATTCTGCCCTCGAAATAGGAAAAAATACTCCGACGATCTGCTCTCTCCGGGGTAGCTGTCAGTCCCAGTAAAATCTTGGGCTTGTAATAATCCAAGAGTTCTTGATAGGAGGAAGCAGCAGCGTGGTGAAATTCGTCGATTACAATATAGTCGTAAAAATCAGGCGCAGTCAGCTCGCTTAGTTCTTTAGAGTTAAAGGATTGAATTGAGACAAACAAATGCTCCAAACTATCGGGTTGGCTTCCGCCCACCAGCAAGGAACCGAAATTAAGATCTTTCAATATACCCCGAAAACAGGCCAGACTCTGACTCAAGATCTCCTTCCGATGGGCGACAAAGAGCAACCTGTTGGGCTGATGCGGGTTTTGCCTACAGAAATCCCGGTAATCAAAAGCAGCAATGACTGTTTTGCCGGTGCCTGTGGCGGCAACCACCAGGTTTTTGTAAGAATTATGGACTTCTCTTTCCGCTTTTAATTTATCCAGGATTTCCTGCTGATAATAATAAGGCCTGATGTCAAAGTTAAAAGTCAGGTTATGGTCTTCATCCTGACCGTTTCTTCTCTCCGATCGCAAAGCTTGACGCAAACGTTCGGAATCGATCTGTGGGATAAAAGGAGTAAACTCGGGATTATTCCAATACCCTTCAAAAGTTGCCCGGATTTTCTCCAGGATATCCCCTGAATCATATTGGGAGAGCTTCAGATTCCATTCCAAGCCGCTGGTCATAGCTGACTCGGAGATGTTGGAGGAGCCAATATAAACTGTACTAAAGCCTGTGTCCCGCCAAAAAATATAGGTTTTAGCATGCAGACGAGTCCTTTTGGTATCATAAGAAATATGTATTTCTGTATTGGTAAGTTTGCTAAGCTGCTCGATGGCTTTATAATCAGTAGCTCCCAGATAGGAAGTAGTTAGCACCCTAAGTTGACCGCCACCTGCTGTGAACTGGCTGAGTTCATTGATAATTAATCTTAAGCCACTCCACTTGATAAAAGAGACCAGAAAATCAATCCTGTGACTGCTAAAGATTTCTTTTTGAATCTCGGATATCATGCTGGGCTCATTAACTGCCCCGGTAAAGAGAGAATTTTCTGCCAGAGATGTCTCCGGTCTGATTGGCTTAACGCTGGCTGACAAAGTTCTTTGCTTCTCAGCTTTTTTATCCACCAAAGACAAGAGCATTCGGGCATCCTGCTGAATCAGAAAGTTCTCGACCCTTTTCAAGAGAGTAGCATCCTTTGGGAAACCAAAGCAGCCTTTTTGTATGCATTCCATAATATGCTGCAAGATGCTGTTGCAGAGATTAACCCGGTCTCGGACAATCGCATCCCCATCATCAATATAATTAAGAATCTCGCGCAGGATTCTGGTTAGATATTCTGCCAAAATTTTGGAGGACTCAGCGGAATCCAGAGGCTGACTATCTTCCCCGATAAGTTCCTGATCAATTTTATTCAAGTTTTCATAAATAATGCCGTTAATAATTTGTTCATACAGACCAAAGA
>DATMYJ010000156.1:0-3617 GCA_035561015.1 Desulfitobacteriaceae bacterium
AGTTTTTCAATAACATTTTAGAAGTTACTTCAGAAAACCCCTAAGAATAGTGTCTTCCGCTTCTTTCTCCGTGAGACCTAAAGACATCAGTTTAATCAATTGTTCAGATTCTATTCTGCCAATAGCCGCTTCATGGATAAGCTGCCCCTCGTCATGATAGGCAGAAATCTTCGGGGTAGAAAGAACCTGGGCCTTGTGCATAATGATGGCATCACATTGAATATGACCGCGGCACTTATTGCGCCCTACCAGATCGAAGTAAAATATCTGGCGGGAATGATCCTGAGCCACTGAACGGGAAATGATCTGGGCTGAAGAATCAGTTCCCAGTAATTCCACTACTATATTGGATTCTGCCTCCTGTTCCCCGGAGGTCAGCAGCCGTTCAGTAATCACCAGCTTGGCCTTATCCTGCAGCCTGATTTCTGTATCTCTTTTGGTTTTGTCAATTCCCCTGATCTGGATCAATTCCAGTTCGACAACAGCGCCCTCCTCAGCCTCAATCACCGTTTTGGGATTTAAAATCTTTTCACCCTGGCCCTCACCCTGGCCGTAGTGTTTCTCCACATATTTTAGTTTAGCCCCTTTACGTACAAAAAAATTATGGATGCCGTCATGCTGGGACTTGCGGCTGCCTGCATTATGGATTCCGCAGCCTGCCACCACCACAACATCGGCAAATTCTCCAATCTCAAAGGTGTTGTAGACCAGGTCGGTAATATCTTCTTCAGTAACGATTACCGGAATATGAACACTTTCACCTTTGGTATAGGGCTTGACTATGACATCTATCCCGGTTTTATCCTTTTTGGTTATAATATCAATATTTGCTGTTGTGTTTCTCTGCACTCCCTGACCGTTTTTCCGGATATTATAGGCTCCCTGGGGTATTTCATGAAGGTCGGCCACTTTTTCCAGCATCAGTCTATCCAACAAATTGAGCACTTTGACCAACCCCTTTATCACATTTAGTACTGCAAAGACAATCATCACTTTGCAGAATCAGAGATAATATTTTTTCTCTTTCCGATTGCTGACTGATTCTGCCATTGACCAGCAGAATAATCTCGTCAGCGAGTTCCAGGATCCGTTCCTGGTGAGAGATAATAATAATTGTCGTCTCGTACTTCAAATGAATATTACGAAATGTTTCTGCTAGTTTTTGGAAACTCCATAAATCAATCCCGGCCTCAGGTTCATCAAAAACAGCAACCTGAAGATTACGGGCCAGAACGGTGGCAATCTCTATCCTTTTCATCTCTCCGCCCGAGAGCCCGGAATCAACATCCCTGTTAATATAATCCTGGGCACAGAGACCTACATCATGCAGCAGATCATAAGGGTTAGCCTTTTCCGGATTATTGGCAGCGGACATGCGGAGAAGTTCTCCAACTTTCAGACCTTTAAAACGGGGCGGATACTGAAAGGCATAGCCAATACCCAGGCGTGCTCTTTCCGTAATATTATGGTTCGTAATATCCTGGCCATTAAGCAGGATTTTACCGGCTGTAGGATTGTTAATGCCCATAACAATTTTGGCCAGAGTAGATTTGCCTCCGCCATTGGGCCCTGTGATGACGTAAATCTTTTTGTCCAATAATTTCAGGTCGATATTGTTCAGGATTTCCGTCCCATTATCTCCTTCTGTTTCAAAGGACACTCCCTGAAGTTCCAGCATTTCTATTTATCTTCCCTTCCTGTATTCTGCTCTCTCAAGTTCCAACTAAAGCTGCTTTTGCCAGTTTATCAACATATTCATTGTACTTATTACCACTGTGGGCTTGAACCTTCCGGAAAACATAAAGTCCTTCATATTTTCTCATCAGTTTGACGTAGAGTTCGGTGTAAACATTTTTGGTCTGCCATTTACCGTTTACCCAACAAGCAATCCCTGCATAATCATGATTGATCCTGATCCTGGCCTTCAGACCGGCAGCGTGCTTAACTGCATAAAGAACCGCAGCGATTTCCCCCGTAACATTCCTCATAGCAGCTGCCTCCAGATTTTTACCAATGCCGCTGTCCTCATAGACAATCTGATCATTTTTGACAAAAACATAAGCCCAGGCATAATTACCGTTGACATAGCTGCCGTCTGTATATACTTCATAATCTATATCTATATCTATATCTATATCTTTATCTGCATCTGCAAAACTTGTATCGGCAAGCTGTTCCTGATCCCTGGAACGAATATTGATATTATTGTCCACTTTCAGAGAAGCAGCCCCTGGCAGGCAGGCGGAATTGCTGCCCTGCAGCCAATCGAGAGCTATTTGTTCATCGCTGAAACTTTTGTAAACTGCCCCTGGATATCCTTCCACAGACTGCCGACAGGCTTCCCATGTTCTTACTATTCCTATTTTACGTCCGGCTCTGATAGCATAATACTTGGCTTTCTTAGGCACAATTCGGTTGCTCCTGACTTATTTTTTAATACTATTCGGCTGTTCCTGACTCCTATTATTTGATTTTCTCAGAAATTACCTCTAATTTTCTTATTTTACCTTTTTCGCTTTTATTTTTACCCCATTACTCTGAACAAACTGGGAATATGGTATAAAAGACAGTCCCTTCTTTGCTGGTTTCGAATTTAAACAGAGCTTTATGCCTTTGTGCAATACTCATGGAAGTCGCCAGACCGAGACCTGTTCCTGTTTCTTTGGTTGAAAAGAAGGGTGTTCCTATTTTATCCCGATGTTCTTCCGCTATTCCTGATCCCTGATCCTGGATAGCTAGCACAACTTTGTCTTCTGCCAGATATGTGCTGATTGTTACCTCGTTATTTTCCGGACTGGCATCCAGGCCATTGCGCACCAAATTCAATACCAGCTGTATGATTTCATTTTCATTGATTAAAATATCAGGTACAGATGTCAGATCAGCGACAACTTCTTTATTTTTATCATAGGCATCTGCCTGGAGCATGGGTAAGATTTTTTCGATTATTTCATTAATATTACGGGATTTGTCATTATTCAGGTTCGCTTTAGCCAAAGACAAAAAGTCAGTAATTATTTCATTTGCCCTGTCAATCTCTGAGATCATCAGATCGATATTGTTCTTATCCTGCTTATATCGGGATTTTTCTCCGAATATTTGCAAAAATCCCCTGATAGTTGTCATAGGATTTCTTATCTCATGGCTGATCCCGGCTGCAAGTTGGCCAACTAGGCTAAGTCTTTCCAAGCGGGCGTATTCTTGCTTTTGCTGCTTAAACTCTGTAATATCCCGAAAAAATATAGTTAACCCATCCTTTAAAGGGTAAGCCCGGTATTCATAGGTTTTAGAAGAGTCAGCAAATCCCTCAGCTTCCCATTGGACATATTCTTTACTATCAAACGCCTGCTGCATTTTATTCCAGGTTAAGGTGTTTCTTAACCCCGGTAATACTTCCCAGATATTTTTACCCAACACCTTGTCATTCTCCGGGCACATCAATTTCATTGTGCTGTTATTGACAAATTCAAACTGCCAATTATCATCCAGCATATAAAAACCATCTGAGATACCTTCCAGGATTTTATTTATTCTGGATCTGGATAAATCTAATTGCAGATTCATCTTCTTCAGATCATTAGTATAAATAGTAATTTTCTTTAAAACAGGCTCCAGTT
>DATMYJ010000157.1:0-26767 GCA_035561015.1 Desulfitobacteriaceae bacterium
TTATACAATATATCTTTGACAATAATACAAATTTTTAGCGCAGCTGCAAATACTCCTGTCTTGGCCAAATTTCAGCCGTTCCAGACCTGGCTGAGGATGCCATCCAGAATTGCCAGGGCCCGATCGATCTCCGCTTCCTGAGCATTGAGCGGAGGCAGAAAACGCAAGGTCAGACCACCCACGCAGTTGATCAGAAGTCCTTGTTCTCTGCAGGCTTCAACGATTTCCGGCCCTAATTTGGCTACCGGCCAGCCCAAAATCATACCCTGACCGCGGATGGCTCCGCCTGTCTGATATTTTGCTGCTAATTTCTCCAGGCCGCAGCGGAAGTAACTGGCTCGTTTTTGCACATCCTGCAAAAAGCCCTCAGCCAGCATAACATCCAGGACAGCGCAGCCCACTGCTGTGGCCAGAGGATTGCCGCCAAAGGTGGAGGCATGATCACCCGGCTGAAAAGCTGCTGCCGCTTTATTTGTGGCCAGGATGGCTCCGATAGGGACACCGCCGCCCAAAGCCTTGGCCAGGGTCATTATGTCGGGAGTCACTCCGCTCCACTCATAGGCAAAAAGCTTACCTGAGCGGCCCAGGCCGCACTGAACTTCATCATAGATCAGTAAAGCACCATATTTGTCACACAAATTGCGGGCTGTTTGCAGAAATTCCCTGTCTGCCGGATAGACTCCGCCTTCACCCTGAATGGGCTCGATCAGCACAGCTGCAGTCCCGTCATTGACCCGGGCTTCAAGTTCAGCACTGTCATTTAATTTCACATAGGAAAATCCTGCCGGCAGAGGCTCGTAGCCCTCCTGATACTTCTTTTGACCGGTTGCCGTCAAGGTAGCCAGGGTTCGGCCGTGAAAAGAGCTCTCCAGGGAAATAATTTCAAACTTCTGATCGCCATAATGTTTTTTGGCATATTTCCGGGCTAGTTTTATAGCCCCTTCATTAGCCTCGGCGCCGCTATTGCAAAAAAATGCTTTATCGGCAAAGGAATTGGCAACCAGACGTTCGGCCAAAGCCACCTGATTGGGAATCCAGTATAAGTTGGACGTATGCAAAAGCAGTTTAGCCTGTTCCTGAATAGCTGTGACAATGGCCGGATGACTGTGACCCAAAGAGTTGACTGCCAGGCCGGTCAGAAAATCCAGATATTTTTTACCTTCCGCATCCCAGACCCAGGAACCCTCGCCCCTGGTCAGGGCC
This sequence comes from Desulfitobacteriaceae bacterium, assembly GCA_035561015.1. Classification (GTDB taxonomy): domain Bacteria; phylum Bacillota; class Desulfitobacteriia; order Desulfitobacteriales; family Desulfitobacteriaceae; genus UBA2264. Next base: position 1,204 of record DATMYJ010000157.1, read on the forward strand.
AGAGGCAGCCTGCCGTAAGTGTTCATGATAACGGCTTGGCCGCGCGCTATTATTTCTTCAGTATGAATGCCTTCCAACATCTTAATCCTCCCCCACAAACATCGTTCCGATTCCGCCATCTGTGAAAAGCTCCAGCAAGATGGCATGCGGCAGGCGGCCATCAAGAATGTGAATACTTCCCACTCCTTCGTCCAAGGCATCTACGGCACACTCCACTTTCGGCAGCATCCCTCCGCTCAATATACCCTGTTCAGTCAGGGCAGCCACTTCGTTTCTGCGGATCGTGGCTATAAGCGAGTCCGGATCCTGAAGATCACGCAGAACACCGCTGACATCGGTCAGCAGAAGCAGTTTATCTGCCTTTAAGGCCCCGGCAATCCTGCCGGCGGCAGTATCGGCATTAACATTATAGGATTTTCCGTTTAATCCGTCAGCAACCGGAGAAATCACCGGGATATAACCCTGATCCAGCAAAGCTGTAATAATCTCCGGCGATACCTTTTGAATTTCCCCGACATAACCCAAATCGATCTCTTCGAGTTTCCCCTCACTGTTTGTCAGCTGCATTGGTTTTTTCACAACTCGCAGCAATTGGGCATCTTTACCGGTCAAACCGACTGCTTTCCCACCATAACAGTTCAAAAGCGAAACAATATCAGTGTTGAGTTTGCCGACCAAAACCATCGTGGCTATCTCCATAGTTTCAGCATCTGTTACCCTCAGACCCCTGATGAACTGGCTTTCCTTGCCAACCTTGCTCAACATAGCATTAATCTCCGGACCGCCGCCATGAACAACTACCGGCCTGATACCCACAGAATGCAGAAGAAGAACGTCCAACATGACTAATTCCTTGAGCAGCGGGTCAACCATAGCATGTCCGCCATACTTGATAACAATTGTTTTACCGGCAAATTTTTGGATATAAGGCAGAGCCTCAACTAAAACCCTGGCCTTATCCAAACCACCCTGTTTAGTAATCATTTAAATAACCCCCTTCCGGCCAGATCCGAAGTCCAATATTCTATAAGCCATAAGCCGTCAGATATAAGATATAAGATAGCAAAAATATTACGAACTTCGCCCCAGCTTGGAGACAAGTGTCCCCAGCTAAATTACGTAGTATAACTGCCATTGATTTTGACATAATCATAGCTTAAGTCACAACCCCAGGCTGTAGCTGTTTCCCTTCCATTCTGCAGATCAATTTTGATTACGATATCATGGGCTGTCAGGATCTCCTTGGCTTTCTCCGCAGAAAAATCCACTCCCTGCCCCTGTCGGGCTACCAGCAGATCCCCAAGCCAGATAGAGACAGCATCAGGATCAAAATCTGCACCCGAGTAGCCCATCGCTGCAATTATTCTGCCCCAGTTGGCATCTTCTCCGAATATTGCTGTCTTAACCAGACTCGAGCCACAAACACTTTTGGCTGTTTTGCGGGCATCCTCCCGCGTCCTGGCCCCGCCAACCCGAACCTCCAGAAACTTTGTGGCGCCTTCTCCATCGCGGGCAATTTCCTGTGCCAGCCAGAAACACATTGTCCTGAGCGCTTCCTGGAATTTAAGCAAATCATCCCCCAAGGGCCTTAGGCCTGATGATCCATTGGCCAGTAAAAAGACAGTGTCATTAGTGCTGGTATCGCCGTCGACAGTTACCATATTAAAACTGTCTTCCGCTGCACTCCGCAGCAATCCTTGCAGTTCAGTGGCGGGCAGGTGAGCATCTGTTGTTAAAAATCCCAGCATCGTACCCATGTTGGGATGAATCATTCCCGATCCTTTAGCCATTGCACCTAAACGTATTGTCCCGCCCTGACAGTTGATTTCCAGAGCTCTTTCTTTGACAGCCAAATCAGTAGTCATAATTGCCAAAGCAGCCTCATGGGCAGCTTGCACCTTGGCCGCAGAGCTTCGTTCAGCTGTCTCCGGAATACTTTTCAGTTCCAGGAGTTCAGCCGCAGTTTTCTCTATACCTTTGAGAACCGTTGTCAGAGGCATTTTAACCCCAATTACACCTGTGGAGGCCACCAGTATATCCTCTGGGGCCAGATCCAGACAAACAGCAGTCTTTTGTGCCATAGCCCAAGCAGACTCGTCACCTGCTTTCCCCACACAAGCATTGGCATTGCCGCTGTTGATAATAATAGCCTGGGACATACCTTTTTGGAGCTGTTTTTGGGACAATAAGACCGGATGAGCTTTAACCAGGTTGCGGGTAAACACACCTGCAGCCTGAGCCGGAACTTCGGAATAAATCAGGGCGATATCATATTTGTTTTTATACTTGACTCCGGCCTGAACAGCATTGGCCCAAAAACCCCTTGGGGCACCGACTCCCCCTGGGATCCACTTCCAGCTTTCTTTATCTAAGGACATTTTTAATTTTCCTCCGTTAGTTTATAAGATACCGATTTACTAATTTTGTTACCCGCCTCCTGGAAGCTGAGCTTTGGCACAGAACTCTAAGCCTTAATTTTCATTGAATCACTATTGCTTGGAAAGTAAGTATAGCGTAATTTGTGTCAATAAACGCAGACAAGAAGGCGTTAAGCACGACAACGGACTAGTCCATTTATGGACTGATGCAGCTTATGACAGGGATGACATAAAGCTGCGTTCATTAATTTGCTATTTTTAGGTTTTGTCGCGAATGTTGATTGTCAAGTGAATAGCAAATTACACGGCTGACAAACGGGCAACAGGACTTTAATCTGTTCTTTTTAGGGCCAAATTCCAGTGGCCTTTAAACCAGTCCCTTCCGGCAAGCCGAAAAGAATATTCATGTTTTGAATCGCCTGGCCGGAAGCACCCTTTACCAGATTGTCAATGGCCGCCACCAGAACAGCCCGACCGGTGCGGCGATCAAGCGTCAATTGCAGGAAAGCCTGATTGCTGCCCCAAGCAAACTTGGTTTGCGGCCAGGTGCCCTGGGGCAGGACATGGACGAATTCTTCAGCTGTATACTTTTCCTGCCAGCACTGGCGCAGATCTTCTTCCTCCACCCCATCCTGAACCTTGGCATAAATTGTAGCCAAAATCCCCCGGGTCATCGGAACTAAGTGGGGCGTGAAGCTGACAATTACCGAATGACCCACAGCCCGGGATATTTCCTGTTCAATTTCCGGGGTATGGCGATGCTGAGCCACTCCATAAGGCTTGAAATTTTCGTTCACCTCAGAATAGTGCGTTCCCATGTTGGCCCCTCTGCCAGCTCCTGAAACACCGGATTTGGCATCGATTATAATCGTTTTGGGATGCAATAAACCCTTCTTCAAGAGTGGAACCAGGGAGAGCAGACTGGCTGTCGGATAACAGCCCGGATTGGCAACTATTGATTTTCCTTTGATTTCTTCCCTGTATAACTCCGGCAGGCCGTAAACAGCCTCGCGGATAAAATCCGGTTCCGGGTGCTCCAGATTGTACCATTGCTGGTAGACCTCTGCTGACAGCAATCGGAAATCAGCTCCCAGGTCGATCACCTTGGCTCCGGTCTGTAAAAACTCCCTGATCCTGGCTGCGGTTATGCCATGGGGCAAAGCACAGAAAAGAACGTCCAGAGCAGGAATTTTCTTGTCATCACTTAATATCCCTACAGATTGTTCATAGAGATGGGGACAAATTTTTTCATAGGCAGATCCTGCCACACTAGAAGACCCTAAATAAACGATCTCGGCATCCGGATGTTGACGCAAAAGCCGTATCAATTCCTGACCGGTATAACCCGTAGCTCCCAATATGCCAATTTTCACCTTGAATCCTCCCTTAATAATTTCAGCAGTTATTATTTTTATAATTATACATTTTAATGCATAATAATTCAATATATTTTTGCCCTCTTGTCAGCCGACTGAAACTCGCTCCAGGCATTAAAATAAGGAGCAGGTTTCCCTGACTCCTTCTATGTTACCCTGTTTAACCTCAGAACCATCAGGCAAACCCCCTGGTCTGCCTTATCCCCATTAGTTTGCTCCCCGGCCATCCATAGTCCTGTTTTCAGATCGATACAAGACTACCAGAAGCACCAGAACACTTAATAGATACAGGGAATAGTTATCCCAGAGAAATGTGATTACAGGTTTGATGTCTATTAGTATTAAAATAACTTTTCCAGCGGCATATTTAATTAATTCTGCCAGAAAATAGCCGTTAATCAGGACAAAGAACGGTGCCAACAGACCGCCAAACGCAAAAAGCCCCACTAATATCATACCCCAGCGTTTGCGTGCCGCCAGCAGTAACTGCCCCTGGAAATCCTGAGGGTGTTCCGTAATCTGTCTCATCACATTAAGTCTGAGGTTTGCCAGCCTGGCCTCAGAAACAGGCTTATCCTGAAAAATTTGATCCCATAAATTCTCAGTTCCGCTCATTAATCCCCCTCCTTGCCAATTCCTGACGCAATCTTTCTTTGCCTCTGTGCAAATAAGTTTTGACTCTGCTGGCCGGGATTTTAAGCACTGAGGCAATTTCCTCATAACTAAGGTCCTGATGATAACGTAAATACAAGACCTGACGGTAGTGTTCCGGCAGGGCCCGCAGGATTGCTGCGACTCCCTGGGACTCTTCCTTAGCCAGCCAGAGTTCTTCCGGTCCAGGCAGACTGTCAGCTAAAGTTTCCTCAACAGCCCCTGCAATCTCGCGGCGCTGTTTACGCAGGTAGTCTCTAGCCTTATTCCGGGCAATAGCATATAACCAAGCCCGAAAACTATACTTTACAGAGTATCTCCCCAAATTCCTGTAAGCAGCCAAAAAGGCCTCTTGAGCACAGTCGAAAACCTGATCTTCACCATTCAGAATAGTGCGCAGGTAGTGGATCAGAGGCTTTTGATAACGTTCAACCAGACAAGCATAGTGCTCTTGTTGTCCACTTAAAACCCTACGTATCAATTCACCCTCATCCATACCCTTTGCGCTCCTGCCATTTTCGAAATTTCAGGCTGGTAACCTTATTTCTGTAATTAATACGAAGCAGCAACTGTTAAAGTTCCATATTTTCTGTAATTTGTATAGAAGACAGTCTTTTTCCGGCGACAGGAAATACGGCAAAAGGAAGGGAGATATCCCTTCCTTGATTGTACTCATAACAAGATCTTTTTCTGCCTGCTTCCCTTCCCTGCAGTTTGCTATTTTAACGTTTAGAGAATTGGGAAGCCTTTCGGGCTTTTTTCAAGCCATATTTACGACGCTCTTTCATACGGGGATCCCGAACAAGGAATCCTGCTCTTTTCAGAGCCGGTCTCAGGCTGATATCTGCCTTTAATAAAGCCCGGGCAATTCCTAATCTTAAGGCACCGGCTTGTCCGGAATTGCCTCCGCCATGAACCAAAGCTATCACATCATATTTACCGAGACTTTCAGTAATGTCCAGAGGCTGCTGAACAATCATCTCCAGGGTCTTTTTCCCGAAATATTCAGCTAAACCCCTCTTGTTTATGGAAAAATTACCTTGGCCGGCGAGAAGACGAACCCGGGCCACGGCATTCTTACGGCGACCGGTAGCGGCATATTGCAATTGTGCTGACATATACTATCTTCCTCCTTCCTGTTAAGACTGGATGGTCCAGATTTCGGGTTTCTGGGCCTGATGCGGATGTGTCTCACCCTTGTACACCTTTAATTTGGTATACATCTGCGCGCCCAGTTTATTGTGAGGAAGCATTCCTTTAATTGCATGTTCCATAGCCCTCTCAGGCATGTTTTGCATTAAATTTTTGTAGGAGACCTCTTTAAGACCACCGGGATAGCCTGAGTGATGACGGTATTTCTTGTTGGCAAGTTTGTTGCCTGTCAAAACGGTTTTGGCAGCATTAATAACAATAACATGATCTCCTGTATCTACATTGGTAGCAAATATAGGTTTATGTTTACCTCTAAGGAGACGTGCTGCTTCCGTAGCTACACGGCCCAAAGGAATTCCATCGGCGTCAATAACCAGCCATTTACGTTCAATGTCTGTTGCTTTCGCAAAGAAAGTGGACATTTTATTACCTCCAAAGTCTGTTTTCGGGTCTTTTCCGGGCATGTGGGGCTCAAGCACAGTTGCGGCAAATGTTCAGGTCTGTGGGGCTCAAGCACAGGACAAGACATAAAGACTCATAATACTGTTATTTTATCTGAGTCGGCGAGTGCTGTCAACCTTCAATTGCCCAGAATTACTCCAGACAGCAGCACAGCTTAAACCAGGATAGACTTGCCAGGGACTTTGTTCCCCATAATGAACATACTGAAGAGTTAAACCATGAGCTGGAGCAACATAAGGAGAATATTTGTGTTCCTGAATAGTCTTCGGCGTGAGGAGCTGAGGTATTTCGGCAACAGCCAGCTTGCCTTTGCCTACCTGCAGTAAGGTACCGGCAATGATCCGCACCATTTTGTAGAGAAAACCATCCCCGATACAAATTACTCTCAGCAAATCTTCTTCTTGCTGCACCTGACAGCAGTAGAGACTGCGTTCAAAGGTCTTGCTGGAACCACCTGCGGCTGCAAAAGACTTGAAGTTATGCCTGCCTTCCAGACAGAGGGCGGCTGCCTGCATCCTGGCCACATTCAGCCTGAGCGGTTCATGCAAGGTATAGAGCCGTTTAAAAATATCCTGAATGCGTCTGTTATAAATCTGATAATCATAGCGCTTCCAACGGGCCGAAAGCCTGGCGTGGAAATTCTCAGTTTCGATGCCAGCCTTCAGAATCCTGATTTCATTCGGCAGCAAGCTGTTAAAAGCCTTCGGAATATTTTCTGTTGGAATTCTGATTTTGGTTCTGAAATTAACCACTTGCCCAGCCGCATGAACCCCAGCATCTGTCCTGCCTGCCGTACTTACAGCTATCCCCTCAGAAGTTAGAAGCTGCCAGACCTTTTCTAAGGTTCCCTGAATAGTCGGGCCATGAGATTCATGCTGCCGTTGAAAACCATGATAACCTGTACCATCATAAGCTACAGTTAGGCGAATATTACGCATTAGTTTCTCCTGTTCAGATGTCCCGGAAGGACAGTATCGCTGCTTCCCCTGGTTATAGCAGGGTCATTATATCATCTGGAAAAAAATATCAAACCAGCCCCGGCCACAAGCATAATCACTACCGCCCAGTTATCCCTGGAGGCCCATTCCTGGGTGCTAAGAGTCCGGTAGCGGCCACTGACATAACCCCGGGCCAGGAGATTATCGGCAAGTTCTTCAGCTCTGCGCAAACTTAAAAGGAGCAGGGGGGTTAACAAATTAACCATTTCCCGGCATCGTCCCAGCCAGGAAGATGGCAATACTCCTTTGGCAGCCCTGGCCTTGGCAATCATTGCTACTTCTTCCAGCAGAAGAGGTATAAATCTTAAGGTAAGCGTGAGTAGAAGGGCAAAATCCGCCGCTTTGGCGGTTATGCGGGTAAAAGGGGTAACGAGACAGGCAATACCCAGGCCTTGTTCCAACGGCGGCGTTACAGCCGCAAACAAGCGGGTCAGACCGAACAAGACCGCAATACGCCAAAGCAAGAGGCCGGTCTCTTGCAGTCCAGCCAGAGACCAATAGCCTTCCCAGAAACGCCAGGTTGACGGCCATACCCAAACGCTCGCCATAGTGTAGAAAACGGCAAGCCAAAGCAGCATGATTGCTGCCGAACGGTAAAGCCTCAGAGGAATCCTGCTCAGCCAAGTGAGCAGGCTCAAACCTAAAGTAGCCGCCAACAGCCCCTGCCATCCTGTTATCGTAAGCAGAAAAGACAGCCAAACCATCCCTCCCACTTTTAAGCGGGGATCAAGTGTATGCAATAAACTCGTACCCGGCCAGTAGAGAAAATTCTCCATCTGCTCTTTCCTACTCCCCTTCCTAAATCGGATCAGGCTTCTGATCAACCTCTGCTGCTACCCTTACGCCGGCTTCCAGCCAGTTTTGCCAATGCTCTCTCCAGGAGCTGGCCGGAATATCCAGAGTCACCTGGCCGTTTTCGACCAGCCAGAGACGGCTGGCATGTTCCAGAACCTCCTCCAGATCATGGCTTACATAGAGGACCGTCAGCCTATCCCTCAGCTCACTCAGGCTCTTGTTGATAAGCTCCCTTCCCGGGCCGTCAAGTCCCAGCAGGGGTTCGTCCAGCAAAAGAATTTCAGGTCCGCTTTGCAGGGCAGCTGCCAAAGCAACCCTTTGCCTTTCCCCTCCGCTCAAATGTTCCGGAACCCGGTAAACCAGATCAGACGAAATGCCATGCGCCTCTAAAAAATCTAGATTCGTTGTCTTTTCCATCCCGCTCCGCGGCTTTTTTTGGCCGTAAAAGACCTCATCGTAAACAGTGTGGCCAATAAAGTATTCCCCCGGTTCCTGCAGAACCAGACGGTTGCAGCGACGCAAAGCAGACAGATTAGCCTGAGTCAGGATATGTCCGCAAGAGCTGAAAATTCCTGTACTGGGACGGTTCAAGCCAATGACACTTTCCAGAAGAGTTGTTTTTCCTGCTCCGGAAGGACCCATGACTCCGATAAATTCTCCCGCCCGCACAGTCTTGTCCAGGCTTAAGCGTGTTCCATATACAGTCTCCTGCCAGTCGAGAACAACGGGCTGCTCCTCCTGCCCCAGAGGCTGGTTGGAAGGCTTACTCCTATTCCTGAACTTATAAGGCAAACGTATACCATAGCTGCGGCGCACTTCCATATCTGCCAAAACCTCTGGATCGCCGGCCTCCAGCAATTTTCCGTCTTTAAGGAGCAGTAAACGGTCTGCCAGTCTGGCAACCTCCGGATCATGAGTAATCCAAAGCTGGCCGGTATTTTCTTTAGCCTGCAGCAAAAGGCTCAGAATTCGTTTCTGAGCTCTCAGGTCCAGCATTGTCAGGGCCTCATCCAGAATCAGGAATGCTGGATTCAAAGCTAAGACAGCGGCTGTCACCAAACGCTGCCTCTCCCCGCCGGATAAGGTGGTGGGAGATTGATTTTCTTTTCCTGCCAGACCAATTTCCTGCACCAGAACCTGAACTCTGGTTTTTGCTTCCTGGCTGCTTAAACCCAGATTCAGCAAACCAAAGCCCAGTTCCTCAGCTACACTGGCTCCGATTGTCTGACGACGTGGATGTTGACCCACAAAAGCTATTTCCCGCCAGCGCGGATATTTATCCCAGGGACATAGGTTTTCACCCTGAAAAAGCTGTATCAGCCCAGAAGCAGGCGACAGCAGACCTGTCAGGAGTTTGGCCAGGGTAGATTTACCTGAGCCGTTTTCACCCATCAGGGCTACGATCTCCCCCTGACGCAAGTCAAAAGTTACATCTTTAATTATCTGCCTGTAATTCAACTCTTGCACTTGCAATACTTTTGACCGCATCCCGTTCCTCCATCCATCCTGCTGACATTAGCCTCAGTGGATTGTTATTCTAATAATTCTTACGCCGGCGGACTACTTCGTTACCGATAACAACTGCTATAGCCGCTTTAATCAAATCCAAAGTGATATAAGGAAAGAATCCGATAGCCAATACAGCAGCAAAGCTGCTGGGCTTATGCAGGTACCAATTGAGGATACCATATAAATAAGCCAGGCCAAATAAATATAGGACCGCAACTCCTGCCAAAACACCCAAAACTGCACGCCACAGGCTGCCCTCTTTATAGATGAGACCGATTACAAAAGCAGCACCGATATAACCGAGCAAAAAGCCAAAGGTCGGTTTGAGGACATAGCCCAGACCCCCAAAGGGAGCTGAAGCCAAAACCGGCAGACCCAGCAAACCTAAGATTATGTAGACCAGCATAGCCAGCGCCCCATAGCGCGCTCCCAGAATTATCCCCGCCAGATAGACAATTAAAGGTAAAATACTAAAGGGAACTAAAACCGGGGCCACCCAGCGCAAGGCCAACCCCGCCAGACACATCAAAGCCGCAAAAACTGCTGTCATTGCCAAATTTTTTGTATTCATTTTCACCCTCCTTGTTTGTAAACTGTTATATTTATATAGAGTTTACAATGGGTTGTTTCCAAAATCAAGTCTCAAACTGTTTTGCCTCCTGCCGCAGGAAAGCAGAGAAAGAGTCCAGTACCTTACAGCACCAGACTCTCAGCTTTTGCTTTTTGCCAATAAAAGCAAATTATTACTTTTACTCTGCTAAACAAGCTCAATAAGCACCATTTCCGCAGCATCGCCCCGACGAAATCCCTTTTTCATAATCCGGGTATAGCCGCCCTGACGGTCAGCATATTTAGGTGCGATAGTTTCGAACAATTTCTTTACAACATCTTCTTCCATTAAATAAGACATTGCCTGACGCCTTGCCGCCAGATCTCCTTGTTTGCCAAGGGTGATCATTTTCTCGGCAATGGCATTCAACTCCTTGGCTCGCGCTTCTGTTGTTTCAATACGTTCAAATTTCAGTAGGGAAGTAACTATATTACGCAGCATCGCCCCGCGATGACCTGAATTTAATCCCAACTTGCGGTAAGCCAATGATATCCCCTCCTTGCCCAGGATTTGTCATCTGTCTGCCCTTAGTCCTCGGTTTTACGGAAACCCAGGTTTAATTCGCTGAGTTTTTGTTCCACTTCCTCCAAAGACTTACGGCCCAGATTACGTACTTTTATCATGTCTTCTTCTGTTTTCTGAGTTAGTTCTTCCACTGAATTAATCCCGGCCCTTTTCAGACAATTATAAGAGCGTACGGATAAATCCAACTCCTCAATTGTCATATATAAGACCTTGTCTTTGGCCTCTTCTTCCTTTTCCACCATGATTTCCACATTATTGAGCTTATCAGTCAGACCCATGAAAAGCCGCAGGTGCTCGCTCAGAATTTTGGCTGCCAGACTGGTAGCCTCTTCCGGAGAAATACTGCCATTAGACCAAACTTCCATAGTCAGCTTGTCATAATCTGTGATTTGGCCAACACGGGTATCTTCCACGCTGTAATTCACTTTATAAACAGGAGCAAAAATTGAGTCGATTGGTATCACCCCGATAATATGCTCAGGTTTTTTGTTTTTATCAGCAGGAACATAACCACGGCCTTTTTCTACCGTCATTTCCATGAAAAGGCGGCCGTCCTTGTCCAGAGTAGCAATTTCCAGCTCCGGATTGAGAATTTCAATATCCGGATCAGTTATAATATCTCCGGCTCGGACTATTCCTTCGCCTTCTTTCTCCAGACGCAGCATACGCAGATCATCGGTATGACTTTTCAAAGCCAGGGACTTTATATTAAGAATAATATCAGTTACATCTTGCAAAACTCCAGGAATGGTAGAGAATTCGTGTAAAACACCTTCGATTTTGACAGAAGTAACTGCTGAACCCGGCAACGAGGACAAAAGGATACGACGCAGGGAGTTACCCAAAGTAATCCCATAACCCCGCTCCAGCGGCTCAACAATAAATTTAGCATAAGTGTTATCTTCCAAACGGTCTACGCATTCGATTCTGGGCTTCTCGATTTCTAACATCGGATGCACCTTCTTTCTCGGGAACTTGACATACAAATTATATCCGTAGAGCTGAACCTCAACCGGCCAAAGCCAGGCTTATCTTTAACGGGAGTATTTCTCCACGATAAGGTGGTCCTGGATCGGAATTTGAATATCCTCACGAGAAGGAAGAGCAATTACTGTACCACTGCAGGCATTAGCATCCAGACTAAGCCAGGTTGGCACAGCTTGGGTACCTAACCCCTCTATAATTTGCTTCAGACGGGGCGAACTCTTGCTGTTTTCTTTGACCGCAATAACTTCACCAACACGAACCAGATAAGATGGAATATTAACTCTCCTGCCATTGACCATAAAATGACCATGACGGACGATCTGGCGGGCTTCAGCCCGGGAAGCAGCAAAACCAAGCCGGTAAATAACATTATCCAAGCGACGTTCCAGCAGACGCAGGAGGTTGTCACCGGTCATGCCCTTTTGCCGGACAGCCTCATCAAAATATCTGCGGAACTGGCCTTCCATAACGCCGTAGATCCGCCGCGCCTTTTGCTTTTCGCGCAATTGTATACCATATTCTGTCGGTTTCTTGCCGCGGCTTTGACCATGCATCCCGGGTGCATACTGACGACGGTCAATAGCACATTTGCCGGTATAGCAGCGATCCCCTTTCAGAAAGAGTTTCAATCCTTCACGCCGACACAAGCGACAGACAGGCCCTGTATATCTAGCCATCAATTACACCCCCTTATACCCTTCTCCGTTTCGGTGGCCGACATCCATTATGAGGAATTGGCGTAACATCTTTAATCAGATTAACTTCCAAGCCGGCTGCCTGTAAGGCCCGAATTGCAGCCTCTCGGCCTGTTCCCGGTCCTTTGACATAACATTCCACTTCTTTCAGGCCGTGTTCCATTGCAGCTTTGGCAGCTGTCTCAGCAGCCATTTGGGCGGCAAAAGGAGTGCTTTTACGCGATCCTCTAAACCCAAGCGCTCCGGCACTTGACCAGGAAATAGCATTACCGGCTGTGTCGGTAAGTGTAACCATGGTGTTATTAAATGTGGATTTAATATGAGCAACCCCTGTTTGAATATTTTTACGTTCCCGGCGTCTAGTCCGGACAACTCTACGCGCCATTGCGGTTATCCCCCCTTACTTATTTTTTGCGACGTGCTCCAACCGTTTTTGCCGGACCTTTGCGGGTACGGGCATTGGTTTTGGTACGCTGACCACGCACTGGGAGCCCCCGGCGATGGCGTAAGCCACGGTAACAACCGATTTCCATCAGACGTTTAATATTAAGGGACACTTCACGGCGCAGGTCACCTTCGACTTTAATTTCTTTATCAATTATTTCCCGGAGTTTAGTGACCTCCGCTTCGGATAAGTCACGCACACGGGTGTCCGGGCTTACACCGGTCTTGGTGAGAATTTTTTGTGAAGTAGGCAGCCCAATCCCATAAATATACGTTAAGGCGACTTCCACACGTTTCTCACGTGGCAAATCAACTCCAGCGATACGTGCCATCTAATCTATACACCCCCAAATTTCAGTCCTGTAACTTTTGTACTGGTAATATTATATAACAAGGTCATCTAACCGGATGCATTGGAGCATTCGTCCAATTCAGCCGCGCATCCGGGTGATTTGTCAACCCTGTTTTTGCTTGTGCTTGGGATTCTCACAGATCACCATAACCTTACCGTGCCTCTTGATAACCTTGCATTTCTCGCATATCTGCTTGACCGAAGGTTTAACTTTCACCGTGTTCCCCTCCCTTTAATCCTTACTTGAACCGATATACAATTCTGCCCCGGGACAGGTCATAAGGTGAAAGCTCCACCGTGACCCTATCTCCCGGAAGTATCCGGATAAAATTCATCCGGATCTTACCGGAAACGTGCGCCAGAACCTTATGGCCATTGGTAAGTTCCACCTGGAACATCGCATTGGGCAGTGACTCCAAAACTTTACCTTCAACTTCAATCACATCATCTTTAGACATCATAATCCCTCCTCAGGCACTCGTTCGGGTCATCTAACATCGAGTTAATATTTCCGGACCATTCCTGGTAATAGCAACAGTATGCTCGAAATGGGCTGAATGTTTGCGATCCCGGGTTACCACCGTCCAGTGGTCTTCCATGGTCTGCACTTCAAACGTGCCCAAATTAACCATAGGTTCAATCGCCAAAACCATGCCTGCCTCGAGTCGTGGTCCCCGACCAGGTCTGCCAAAGTTGGGAATTTGCGGTTCTTCATGCATGGCCTGGCCAATGCCGTGTCCTACATAATCACGTACAACTGAAAACCCACGGCTCTCTACATGAGTCTGAACCGCATGCGAAATATCCTGGAGGCGATATCCCATCTTTGCCTGACTAATACCCAACATTAAAGACTCTTCAGTAACTTTAAGCAGTCGCTGAAGTTCAGGATCAACAGTTCCTACCGGTAAGGTCAGAGCTGCATCTCCAAAATAACCGTCAATAACAGCCCCGCAGTCAATACTTATGATATCCCCCGTCTGCAATTTTCTTGTTCCCGGTATGCCATGAACAACTTCTTCATTAACCGAGGTGCATAAGGTAGCAGGAAAACCATTGTACCCTTTAAAGGCTGGTTTAGCTCCGCATTTTCGTATAAAGTCTTCTGCCAGACGATCCAGTTCCTGCGTAGTTATCCCTTCCTGTACCGCTTTTTTAAGTAGGTCAAGGGTCTCAGCGACAATTCGCCCGGCCTCGCGCATTTTTTCCAGTTGACGGTTTGTTTTCAGTTCAATCATCTGATCCTACCCATTAAAGAATTATTATACAGTCCTGTTATTTTTATTGCTGTCTTACCCATCTTTTCTGACCACTCTCCTCCTATTTCATAAACCCCTGATAGTGTCTTTGCATAAGATGAGATTCCAGCTGTTTCATTGTTTCCAAAGCTACAGAGACAACAATAAGCAGTGAAGTACCTCCAAAGTATATGTTCTTCAAACCAGTCAGACCAATGACAAGACTGGGCAGAACAGCTATCGCGGCCAGAAATAATCCTCCGGCAAATGTTGTTCTGCTTAAAACCTTGGAAATATAATCCGCTGTCGGACGACCCGGACGCAAGCCGGGAATAAATCCGCCATACTTTTTAAGATTATCGGCTACATCAACAGGATTAAAGGTAACTGCAGTATAGAAATAGGTGAAGAACATAATCAGAATCGCATAGAGCAAAAGATAGGGTATAGATTTGAGTGTTCCATTCATACTGAACCATTGATTAACAAAAAGAGCAAATGAGGAATTGGGTATCCATGTTACAATAGATTGCGGAAAAGCGAGTAAGGAAACCGCAAAGATAACCGGTATTACTCCAGCCTGATTTACTTTCAAAGGTATATGGGAACTTTGCCCGCCATATACCCGGCGTCCCACAACCCTCTTAGCATACTGGACCTGAATGCGGCGCTGTCCCTCCTGAACAAAAACAACTCCGGCTATCACCAAAATAACAATAACAACCAGACTAATAACTGTCAGAGGACTGATCTCGTTTACCCGGAGAAGACCCCAAAGATACTTAATAGCATCAGGAACCCTGGAAACGATGCCAGCAAAAATAATCAAGGAAATTCCGTTGCCGATCCCCTTTTCAGTGATTGATTCGCCCAGCCACATTAAAAAGGCACAACCGGCTGTCAGGACCAAAGCCACCAGCAGGTAAAGCAGCCACGGCGAAACTCCCGCCGGGACATTCAGAGCACCCCGCAGCCCGAAAGTCAGGCCGAAACCCTGGATAAAGCCTAATACTACAGTTCCATAACGCGTGTATTGAGTAATTTTTTTGCGGCCATAATCCCCTTCTTTCGACAACCGTTCCAGATGAGGAATAACTATGGTCAAAAGCGTCAAAATAATGGAAGCTGTAATATAGGGCGTAATACTCAAGGCGAAGACGGTAAGCCGCTTGAACGATCCCCCGGAAAAGGTATCAAAGAAATCAAAGACTCCGCCGCTGCCCATCATTTGCTTTAGAGTTTCATGGTTAACGAAGGGGATCGGGATATGGGCCCCGATACGAAAGATTAAAAACATCAACAAGGTGAAACCGATTTTTCTCCTTAGATCCGCAACTTTCCAGGCATTCTTCAGAGAATCAATAATCATCTATTCCACCTCGACTTTTCCACCACTAGCTACGATCTTATCGGCCGCAGTCTGACTGACCTTATCGACTTTAACTGTCAGAGCCTTGGTCAGTTCTCCTGTTCCCAAAATCTTCACTCCGTCTTTTACGGCCTTGATAAGTCCAATCTCATAGAGACTTTGAATGGTCACCTCAGCTCCATTTTCGAAGCGCTCCAAGTCCTTAACATTGAGAACTGTAAAAACTTTTTTGAAGATATTAGTAAAGCCGCGTTTAGGAAGCCTCCGGTATAATGGCTGCTGTCCGCCTTCAAAGCCTGGGCGTACGCCGCCGCCAGAACGAGCTTTTTGTCCTTTATGCCCTTTACCGGCCGTTTTGCCTTGTCCGGAACCAATACCGCGTCCCAAACGTTTGGTCGCTTTGCGCGCGCCTTTGGCCGGTTGAAGTTCATGTAATTTCATGCTTGCCAACACCTCCTTTTATTCAGCAATTGACTCCACTGAAAGTAAGTGGGCACATTTGCGGATAACCCCTTGGGTTGCCGGATTATCTTCCCGCACCACACTGGAACCGATTTTCCTTAAACCCATTACTTTTAAGGATTCACGATGACTTCTGGAATAACCGATCGGGCTTTTTACAAGAGTAAGTTTTACTTTCATGACCAATCCTCCTAACCTAGAATTTCTTCTACGGTCTTACCGCGGAGTTTGGCGACTTCATCTGCGCGTTTTAAAGACTTCAAAGCAGCCATTGTCGCATTGACCATATTATGAGCATTCGCTGAACCTAAAGATTTTGTCAATATATCATGAATTCCGGAAACCTCTAACACTGTCCGTACAGCGCCACCGGCAATAACCCCGGTTCCCTTGGATGCCGGTTTGAGCAGCACTTGTCCTGCCCCGAAATTACCAATAACCAGATGAGGTATAGTAGTGCCAATAATCGGTATGGAAATCATATTTTTCTTGGCATCTTCAATTGCTTTACGGATAGCCTCAGGTACTTCTCCGGCTTTTCCCAGACCGGCACCAACATGTCCCGCACCGTCACCAACCACGACCAAAGCGCTAAAGCTGAAACGTCGGCCACCTTTAACTACTTTGGATACGCGAGCAATATGCACAACTTTTTCTGATATATCAAGTTTACTCGCATCGACTCTCGCCAATGATTTTCCCTCCTTTACCCTGTTCTAGAATTCCAGACCTGCTTCACGGGCTGACTGGGCCAAAGCGGCAATCCGTCCGTGATAAATATTCCCTCCACGATCGAAAACCACTTGTTTTACACCTTTTTCCAGGGCTCTTTTGGCAAACAATTCGCCAACTTTTTGAGCACCGGTAATATTACCGCCATTCTCTCCGCTTGCTTTAAAATCGGCGTCAAGAGTGGAGGCAGCTGCCAGTGTAACACCCAGCTCATCATTTATAAGCTGAGCATAAATATGGTTTAGGCTGCGGAAGACAGCAAAGCGCGGACGGTCAGCTGTTCCGAAAACAGTTTTACGCACCCGTTTATGCTTCTTTCTCCGTATTGCCTGCCTGTCTATGCGGTTGATCACAGGAAATTCACTCCTTTCACTCGCGGCAAGAGATTTTGCCCTTGCCTATTACCTTATTTCTTACCGCCCTTCTTAGCCCCGGACTTACCAACCTTACGGCGAATGTGTTCATTCTCGTACTTGATACCTTTGCCTTTATAGGGCTCAGGCTTACGCTGTTTGCGCACTACTGCAGCAAAAGCTCCCACAGTTTCCTTATCCATACCTTTAATCAGGATTTTGGTCGGGACCGGAACTTCGACCTCCAGACCTTCATAAGGAATCATTTCCACAGGATGGGATTTTCCAATTGTCAGAACCAGTTTATCGCCTTGCTTGGCTGCCCGGTAGCCCACTCCCACCAGATCCAAACCCTTAGTAAAGCCATTGGTAACACCTTCAACCATATTGGCTATCAGGGTACGTGTAAGACCATGAAGGGAACGATGCAATGGTTCGTCATCAGGCCGGGTGACGAGTATTTGTTGATTTTCCTGGACAATGCTGATCGCAGGATGCATCTTCCTGGTAAGTGTTCCCTTAGGACCCTTAACTGTGACCACATTGTCCTCTATTTGGATGTCCACTCCATTGGGTATCCCAATGGGCAGCTTGCCAATTCTGGACATTCACTGCACCTCCGTTGTTATCTTACCAAATGTAAGCAATTACTTCTCCGCCCAGACCCGCATTGCGGGCTTGTTTGTCCGACATAATTCCCTTGGAAGTAGAAACAATGGCTACTCCCAGACCACCCAGAACCTTGGGTATCTCATCCTTCTTGGCGTAGACACGAAGGCCGGGCCGGCTAATGCGCTTCAAGCCGGTGATTACGCGTTCACGGTTAGTGCCATATTTTAAGTACAGCCGCAGCACGCCTTGTTTTTTATCGGCAATGTACTCCACATCTTTAATAAAACCTTCAGCTTTGAGCAACTCGGCGATATCTCTTTTGGCACGGGAAGCAGGAAGTTCAACTTTATCATGATAGACCATTCCCGCGTTACGAATACGAGTTAAGAGGTCTGCAATAGGATCTGACATCGACATTTAAGACGTCCCCCTTTCTTACTCTATTTTACCAACTGGCCTTCATTACTCCAGGAAGTTCTCCTTTATGGGCTAACTCCCGGAAACAAATCCGGCAAAGACCGAACTTCCGCATGTAACCATGGGGACGGCCACATATTTTACAACGATTATGCGAACGCACAACATATTTTTGCCCGCGTAATTGGCGTACAACCATCGACTTTTTAGCCACGCTTTTCGATCCTCCTTTTACTAGTCATGGAACGGCATCCCAAATAAGCGCAGCATTTCGCGTGCCTCTTCATCTGATTTAGCCGTCGTTACAAACACGACATCCATACCGCGAAGTTTATCGATTTTGTCATACTCAATTTCCGGAAAAATCAATTGTTCCTTAATCCCGATCGTATAATTTCCCCGTCCGTCAAAAGACTTGGCCGAAACACCACGAAAATCGCGTACTCTTGGCAGGGCAACATTCAGAAGGCGATCGACAAACTCATACATCCGGTTACCATGTAAGGTAACCTTAGTCCCAATCGACATTCCTTCCCGCAGTTTAAAAGCGGCGATAGATTTTTTAGCCTTCGTTACTATGGGTTTTTGTCCGACAATTTTTGTCAGATCAGACACAGCTGAATCAATCGCCTTGGAATTTGTAATCGCTTCGCCAACACCCATATTGACGACAACCTTATCCAGGCGCGGAATTTGCATGACATTTTTATATCCGAACTTCTGCTGTAAGGCAGGAGCAATTTCTTCGGTATATTTTTCTTTAAGACGAGCCACTAGGGTCCCTCCCTTCGTGCTTACTTTTTATCCGGTAAATTCACACCACATTTTTTACATACCCGAACTTTGCCGGCTTCAGTCTCTTTCATGCTGACTCTTGTCACTGAATTACATTCCTCACAATAGAGCATCACATTAGAGCTTGCCAGGGGAGCTTCTTTTTCGATAATGCCACCTTGGGGCATGCTTTGCGTCGGTTTGGTATGGCGTTTTACAATATTAGCCTTTTCTACTACTACCCGACCTTTTTTAGGTATAACCTGGAGGATTTTGCCTTTTTTGCCTGCATCCTTCCCGGTAATGATCATCACAATGTCGCCCTTTTTAACGTGGACTTTTTGTTTGGCAGCGGCCAACTTTCTACACCTCCATTTGTTCAACGGGGTCCTAGATTACCTCTGGCGCCAGAGAAACAATTTTCATGAAATCCCTATCGCGGAGTTCACGCGCTACTGGTCCAAAAATCCGTGTTCCCCGTGGACTTTTGTCATCTTTTATAATTACAGCGGCATTTTCGCCAAACCGTATATAGGAGCCGTCGGCTCGCCTGACTTCTTTCGTTGTCCGGACGACAACAGCTTTGACAACGTCTCCTCTTTTAACAACGCCGCCAGGTGTTGCTTCTTTGACAGATGCTACTATGATATCGCCAATGGACGCATAACGGCGGAGTGAACCCCCTAACACCCGGATACACATCAGTTTCTTTGCCCCACTGTTATCTCCGACTCTTAGAATTGTTTGTACCTGGATCACCCTGTTGACCCCCTTCCGAATTCAATTAGCAACCTTAGAGAACAACTGCTCTCTCAGTGATCTCGACCAGGCGCCAACGTTTATCCTTACTTAAGGGACGTGTTTCCATAATCGTAACGATATCACCGATTTTGGCTTCATTATTCTCATCATGAACTTTAAACTTCTTGCTCTGTTTGATAATCCTTTTGTAGATGGGATGACGGATCGTCGTTTCGATATTTACAACAATAGTCTTATCCATCTTATTGCTGACTACCTTGCCTGATTTCAGTTTCCGTTGCGCTCTTTCCACTCTTGCTGGTCTCCTTTCCGCTCAATTAAGCACGCTGAATATTTAATTCGCGCTCACGAAGGATAGTTTTGCCGCGAGCTATGCTTTTGCGAACTTCCTTGATGCGCATAAAGTTGTCAAGTTGACCGGTAGCCAGTTGGAAACGCAAATTGAACAGCTCCGTTTTGTATTCATCAACCTGTTTGATAAGTTCTTCATCAGTCATATCACGGAAAGCATTAACTTTCATTTGCGTCACCTCCCTCGGTTTCCTGGCGAGTTACAAATTTGCACTTGATCGGAAGTTTATGCATACCCAGACGAAGAGCTTCACGAGCCAGTTCTTCACTTACTCCGGCCAGCTCGAACATGACACGGCCTGGTTTGACTACTGCTACCCAGTATTCCGGGGAGCCCTTGCCGCTTCCCATTCTGGTTTCGGCCGGTTTCGCTGTCACCGGTTTATCCGGGAATATCTTAATCCAGACTTGACCGCCCCGTTTGATATAACGCGTCATGGCAATCCGCGCGGCTTCGATTTGACGATTAGTAATCCAACCCGGTTCCAGGGCAACAAGACCAAATTCCCCAAATGTCACTTTATTGCCACGGGTGGCTTTTCCGTGCATACGTCCACGATGTTGTTTACGATGTTTCACTCTGGATGGGACTAGCATTTATTTTCCTCCTTCCACCTGAGCGACCTTCTTGACGGGAAGAACCTCGCCTTTATACAGCCAGACCTTAATTCCAATTTTGCCGTAGGTAGTATTTGCTTCGGCGAATCCGTAATCAATGTCCGCCCTTAAGGTGTGCAGAGGTACTTTGCCTTCATGGTACCATTCAGAGCGGGCAATTTCAGCTCCGCCTAAACGTCCGCCGCATTGGATTTTAATACCCTGGGCACCCTGGCGAATACTTCTCTGAACTGTTTGCTTCATAGCCCGACGGAAAGAAGTCCTTTTTTCCAGCTGAGCTGCTACATTTTCAGCCACCAGTTGAGCATCGAGTTCCGGTTTTTTGATTTCCACGATATTTACGGCTATTTGTTTTCCGGTCATTGCTTCCAAGGTTTTGCGCAGATTTTCAACCTCAGTACCGCCTCTGCCGATAACAATTCCTGGTTTAGCAGCATGGATAGATATTTTCACCCGATTGGCTGCCCTCTCGATTTCCACTTTGGGAACCCCAGCTATTTTAAGTTTTTGTTTAATATATTTTCGAATCTTCAAATCCTCGTGAAGGAGTTCGCTGTAGTTTCTGTTTGCATACCAGCGGCCTTCCCAATCCCGGATGATTCCAACCCGAAAGCCTTTGGGATTTACCTTTTGACCCACATTATCCCTCCTTCTTCTCGCCAACAACCACGGTGATGTGACTGGTCCGTTTGCGGATTTGATCAGCGCGGCCCATAGCCCGGGGTTTAATCCGCTTCAGGGTCGGCCCTTCATTGACATATATCTCATTAACAAAGAGATTATCGGCAACTAACTCCAGATTATGTTCCGCATTAGCCACTGCCGATTTCAGAACTTTAGTTACCGGTTCAGTGGAGCCTTTGGCTGTAAAAGTGAGAATAGCCATGGCCTCACTGACTTTTTTGCCGCGAATCAGATTTACGACTTGGCGCACCTTTCGTGGAGAGATACGCACATATTTGGCAATTGCTCTGGCTTGCATATCTTTAATACCTCCCCTAATCAGCGCAGACCGCTGGATTTTTCACTGCCAGCATGGCCTTTATAAGTCCTGGTAGGAGCAAATTCACCAAGTTTATGTCCCACCATATCTTCAGTAATATAGACCGGAATATGCTTCCGTCCGTCATGTACCGCAATAGTATGTCCAACCATTTGCGGATAGATTGTTGATCTTCTGGACCAAGTCTTCAGAACACGCTTGTCACCGGTGCTATTCATCGTTTCAACACGTTCAAGCAAGCGGGATTCGGCGTAAGGTCCTTTTTTCAGAGATCTGCCCATTCAGAGGCCTCCTTTCGACTACTTAGTACGCCGTTTTGCGATAAACTTATCGGAAATATTCTTCTTCTTGCGGGTTTTAGCCCCCAATGCCGGTTTACCCCATGGTGTACAAGGATTACGGCCGATCGGGTTGCGGCCCTCGCCACCACCGTGAGGATGATCACAGGGATTCATAACAGCCCCGCGAACTGTAGGCCGGATTCCCAGCCAGCGGTTCCGCCCTGCTTTACCAATGCAGATATTTTCAAAATCAGTATTGCCCACCTGTCCAATTGTCGCCCGGCAGGATGAATGGATCAGCCTCATTTCGCTGGATGGCAGGCGCAGAGTAGCATAATTGCCCTCCTTAGCCATCAGTTGCGCCGAACCACCGGCACTGCGGACGATCTGGGCACCTTTGCCCGGTTTCATCTCAATATTGTGCAAAAGTGTTCCAACCGGGATATTTTTGATAGGCAGACAGTTCCCCACCTTGATATCGGAGTCCGGTCCAGAGACAACAATTTGACCTACTTTAAGGCCATTGGGTGCCAGAATATAGCTTTTAAAACCATCGGCATAATGAAGCAAAGCAATATTGGCCGAACGATTGGGATCATACTCGATACTGGCAACTTTAGCCGGGATATTATCCTTAATACGTTTGAAGTCTATCAGGCGATACTGCCGTTTATGACCACCGCCCTGATGGCGTACTGTCAATCGTCCTTTATTATTTCTGCCGGCCTTATTTTTCAAAGGTCTTAGCAAAGAACGTTCCGGTTCTGTTTTGGTTATTTCCTCGAAAGCCGACACAGTCATTTGCCGCCGGCCAGGTGATGTTGGTTTATAAAATTTTATTGCCACAGGTTTCCCTCCTTTGCTTCAGGCTGTTACAGACCAGCAAAGCCTTCTATCTTATCTCCTGTCTTCAGCTTGACGATTGCTTTTTTGCGGGCTGCGGTCATTCCGACTGAGCGTCCAACCTTTTTCTTTTTGCCCAGGACATTCATAGTCCGCACTTGATCGA
The DNA here is from genome assembly GCA_035561015.1 of Desulfitobacteriaceae bacterium. Taxonomy (GTDB): domain Bacteria; phylum Bacillota; class Desulfitobacteriia; order Desulfitobacteriales; family Desulfitobacteriaceae; genus UBA2264. The sequence goes on from DATMYJ010000157.1 coordinate 24,119, forward strand.
CGGTTACCTTGAACATCTTTTCCACAGCCAATTTGATCTCGATCTTATTTGCAGCCGGGTCAACCCAGAAACAATATTTTCCTTCCTCAATAAGCCCTACGGATTTTTCCGAGATTACAGGACGTCTGAGTACATCACGTGCATCACGCATTATGCTAACACCTCCTGGGTCTTAGTTACAGCCGCCCTGGTGATTACCAAAGTATCGTGGCGGAGTAAATCCAGTACGTTTAAACCTTCCACCTGCATGGCTTTGACACCCTCGATATTACGAGCCGAGCGTATTACGCTTTCATCATTTTCCCTGGTAACTACCAGCGCTTTCTTATCAACATTTAAAGCATGCAGGAGCTTGACCATTTCTCGCGTTTTAACTTCAGCTAAGTTGATTTCATCCACAACAACCAGATTAGCTTCTTTCAATTTAGAAGAAAGAGCAGAACGCAAAGCCAATCTCCGAACTTTTTTGGGTAATTTATAGCTGTAATCACGGGGTTTAGGTCCAAACAAAACGGCTCCGCCGCGCCACAGCGGTGAACGGCTGCTGCCGGCACGGGCTCGTCCGGTTCCTTTTTGGCGCCAGGGTTTATGTCCTCCTCCGCGCACTTCCCCCCGCAGCAGGGTTGAAGATGTTCCTCTTCTCAGGCTGGCTAATTGGGCCACAACTGCTGAATGCAGGACATGGATATGGGGCTCTATCCCGAAAACATATTCGTCTAATTCAATCTCACCAACTGGTGCTCCCTGCATATTCACTACTTGTACTTTAGGCATTGCTTATTCCTCCTTTCTCTGGTTACTTTGCCTTGACAGAAGGCTTCAGAATGAGCAGTCCCTTTTTAGCACCAGGTACAGCTCCCCGAATCAGGATAAGATTTTTATCAGCATCAACCCGGATTATCTCCAGATTTTGTACAGTTACTCGTTCTCCGCCCATACGTCCAGGCAGGTTACGGCCTTTGAAAACACGAGCCGGGCCCTTCGCGCCTAGTGAGCCTGTACGGCGATGATATTTGGAACCGTGCGCCATTGGTCCGCGGCTTGCTCCGTGACGCTTGATCATACCGGCAAAGCCTTTGCCTTTAGATTTTCCGACTACATCAATGAAATCACCGACACTAAACATGTCAGCCTTGATTTCCTGGCCCACCTGATAAGACTCAATATCGTCTACCTTTAACTCCCGAATAAAACGTTGAGGCTTAACAGCAGCCTTTTGGAAACGTCCTTTTTCCGGCTTGTTGGCCAATTGCTCGCGCTTTTCATCAAAGCCCACTTGAATTGCATCATAGCCATCGGTCGCAGCGGTTTTTTTCTGAAGTACAAAACAAGGTCCAGCCTTAACCACCGTAACACAAATCTGACGCCCGTCTTCACGGAAAACCTGAGTCATTCCAATCTTTTTAGCCAAAATTCCTTTAGACACGAATGCCACCTCCTGAACACTTTGAAGTGCACCGGATTTATCCGGCGCACGAGAGCGTTCTAAATTTTTATGTGCTATTTCCATGTGATATTTCGTCTGCTATTTACACGCTTCCGGGTGTTTCCACATACGAACAAAATTTATTATATCACGGTTCCCATGATTTTGCCAGATCAGTTTTTTCAGCTACAGCTTTATCTCAATATCCACGCCGGCCGGCAGGTCCAGCCGCATAAGCGAATCTACTGTTTTGGGCGTTGGCTCGAGAATATCGATCAGGCGCTTATGGGTGCGCATTTCGAACTGTTCGCGGGAATCCTTGTTAACATGAGGAGAACGAAGAACAGTGTAGATGCTTTTTTTGGTAGGCAGGGGAATAGGTCCGCTAACCTGAGCACCGGTGCGTTTGGCTGTCTCGACTATTCTTTCCGCTGACTGATCAAGAATTTTGTGATCGAATGCTTTAAGACGAATCCTAATTTTTTGACTCATAATTCAACCTCCTCTAATTGGTCATGCCAAATCTTAAACATAAAAAAACCCGATATCCGGCGGAGTCACCGGTACCGGCAACCTTTTACGTTCAGAATACATACTCTTATCCTAATATTTTGCTTGAGACAGGCAGAGCTGCCTGCCGTTTGCTCACCACTGACCATGCAGGTCTTTCTGAAAATCATTGTCCCGGCTACAAACAGCAAGCAACCCTGAGTGACACTTGTTTATTCTTTAACAGCTGAAACTACACCTGAGCCGACAGTCCTGCCGCCTTCACGGATAGCAAAGCGCAGACCTATTTCCATAGCAATTGGGGTAATCAGTTCGCAATCGATCGTGACCCGGTCGCCAGGCATAACCATTTCGATGCCTTCCGGCAGAGTAATAACACCGGTTACGTCGGTTGTCCGGAAATAGAATTGAGGACGGTAGTTATTGAAGAACGGAGTGTGACGTCCACCCTCTTCTTTGTTCAGGATATATACCTCTCCCTGGAACTTGGTGTGAGGCTTGATACTGCCGGGCTTGGCCAGAACCTGTCCGCGCTCGATTTCCTTACGCTCAACACCACGCAGAAGAACACCAATATTATCACCGGCCTGAGCCTGATCAAGCAGCTTGCGGAACATTTCCACACCGGTACAAACGGTTTTGCGGGGCTGGTCATTCAAACCAACAATTTCGACTTCATCCCCTACTTTAATAACACCGCGTTCTACCCGTCC
>DATMYJ010000158.1:0-3955 GCA_035561015.1 Desulfitobacteriaceae bacterium
AGTTTGATAAGTCAGTTTTATTCATTTTTTTATCTCTCTTGCCATTGATGCAGCCCGAACGATGGATTGTGCGGAAAGGCCATATTTATTCATTACTTCAACGCCCTCCCCTGATTCTCCAAAACAATCGTTAACGGCCACGGGGATTACAACGGCACGCTTACCGGATGTTGAAAGTATTTCACTTACCGTGGAAAAGAGACCGCCAATAACATTGTGTTCCTCCGCAGTTATTATGAAACCCGTATCCTCAGAGGCATTCAAGACAGCCACCCTGTCCGCCGGCTTTATACTGCGCATATTTATAACCCCACACTCGATTCCCATTGTAGAAAGGCTATTCGCCGCTTCAAGTGCTCTTCTGACCATCAGCCCGGTTGCGATTATAGTACCGTCATTTCCTTCGCGCAGCTTTTCGCTCTTTCCGATTTCCCATTTGACATGGTGTTCCGAATTTCCTAGATTCATTCTTCCAGTCCTTACATAAACAGGCCCTTTTATGCTGAATGCGGCTTTTACCGCATCCAAAACCTGACTGGGGTCATCTACCACGAGTACGGTCATATTCGGCAGCGCCCTCATTATCGCTATGTCTTCTAGCGCCTGGTGCGTTGCGCCATCTTCGCCCACGTTCAATCCTCCGTGGGAAGCTATGATTTTAACGTTCAGCTTCGGATAGCAAATATAATTACGTATGATCTCCCACGCGCGTCCAGCCGCAAAAATGGCGTAATCGTAAAAAATTACATCAAATCCGACAATGGCAAAGCCCGCAGAAATGCCCACCGCATCCTGCTCGGATATTCCGACGTTTATAAAACGCTTGCCGAAAACATCCCGAAAATTTACAGCGTTTACAGATTTGCCTACATCTGCCGTCACAAATATAAGATTTTCATTTTCCGTTGCCAGTTGTTTAAAAGTATCGCCCAGCGCTACCCTGAAATCCGTATGAACCTGCATTATATGCTCCTGATTATCTCTCACATAATTTACCAGACAGACCTATTTGTATATCCTTGATCTCACTAGGATACAAAGAATTTGCTTTACAGCTTGTTTATTTTTACTGCCTCGTTGCATTTATTCATTTTCACTTCATGTTCATGATCCTTTGCAAGGATATCGATGAAAAGGCTTTCTATGATGCAAAGCCCAACAACACGGATGGCCATTACCTCTCCTTTGAGATGCTCCGCATAGGCACATGTCATTATGCAGATATCCGAGTTCTTGACGAGCGGCGTTATGGGGAAATTCGTTATCGACAAAACGGTTACACCCTTGCTGCGGAGATATTTTGCAGAATTAACAAGGCACTTCGTTCGCCCCGAATGTGAGATCATTACCCCAACATCACCTTTACGCATATTTGCCGAATGCATGAGCATAAGATCCGGGTCGTTCGCCACCTGGCAGTTAAAACCGATCCGCGTAAATTTGACATATGCAGACATCGCAACAGCAGCCGCATCTCCAATCCCGAAAAACACGATTTTCTTTGCATTCTTTAATGCGTCGAAAGCCTGTTTATATTTTTCGAAATCGAAGATCTTCAAGGTATCGTTTAGCGCCTGAATCGAAATCTGGAATACGCCAGTGACGATTTCTTCCGAGGACTGCGAGCTGGAAAAACGCCCAAAAAAGCGACCCTTTGACTGTTGGCTCTCCTTGGACATATTCAGTTCTTCCTTCATTTCAGCAAAACCGCTATATCCAAGTTTTCTTGCGAGCCTTACAAAAGTCGGTCCGCTGCATCCCGCCATTTCTGCGCTCTTTGCTAGAGTAGACTTCGCGACAAGCTCAGAATTGCTCGTCAAAAAGTCCGCCGCTTTTTTTTCGGCGGATTTTAGAGATCCGTAATGCGCCTGCAACTTAAGCAAACTGTTCAAGGGCAATTTGCCAGATGTTTCACTATCAAAAATAATTTCCGTTGCCATATCAGTCCTAATTCACTTTATGACCAACCCTATTTGTACCTGACTTTTCGCTACCGGTGGTCTTGAAATCGTAGATGGCTATACTCGGCTATAAATTGCTTATATGCCTATTGTTGAACGAAACGACCGATAGGCTTAAAAAGTAAGGATCCTGTAACACAAAACAGGTTGCGAAACCCAACGAGAGCTTGCGACAGGACCCTCAGGTCCGATTTTACCCGAATAGGAATTGCCCTGCAAGAGGACGATGCAGTCAATGCAACATTGTCGCTTATTGCCACCAAAAAGCACGCACCAAGCCAAGGGGTATTCATGGCCACACTTAATTGTGGTGTTACTCCTTTTTAAGCAAAAGGTTATTATTATGCTTGCTATCGGTTATTCCAGGGGGGGTAGCCGAGTATATCCATGAAGGTTGTCAAAACCGCGGTAGGTGAAAAGCTCAGTTAATATCGGCTACAAAACATCTTACAACTTTACAAGCCTAATGTCAATACATATTTCATTTTGAATTTTGTACTTTGGTTTCCATTAACTCAGAATCCTCGCCATACATTGCTCAATTGAGGTATTTTGTTGAGTGTATCGATATAGGCTTTCAAGCCTGCAGTAAGGAAAAGGTAACCTAATAATTCGATAAAAAACTATACCAAATAATACAGCTCTTTTCATCAACAAATACATGTGTTCTTGAATGGTTTCATATTAATCGAGTTACCTTTTCGTGTTTGTTGAATAAGCACCCTCCAGTTAGGTGTCATCGAGAACAACCTTAAAGAACTCGAAATGAAGGTTCGTTGAAGTCATCTCAAAACTGGGAAAACAGGTCAAACTTGACATCAGAGTGTGTTCTATTGACCTAATTTATGAGCAATTTACGATCCTTGACATGCGAGATTATCCAGGCGGTTCTGGATCAGAAGGAAATCGGTAGCAATGAGAGCGGCCAAATGGAGCAAATTCTCCGATGATGTGCAATCACGTACGATCAATTCAAACCCTGAGCCCTTCAGCACATCCGCCTGAACTTTTCCAGCTAAGGCATGATTACCTGGTTTGCTTCATGGCGGTTGGGCTTTTGTCGGTCCGAATGATCTCAAGGTGGTCCAATTCACTCGAAGTGATCACTTGATCCAGCGGTATTTGAAAACCGTGTATGAAAGGCCAATGCAGACTCTCAATGCGGGCAAATCCATTCCATCGGCATAATCCTCCTCGGTGTCCAGCTAATCCTGGAACGCCTAGTATCTTATCTTGCCTAAGTCGGAATCACCGGGATTACCGCTTACTGGGTGCAGGTAGGCCTGCGCGATGAAACCAGCCAGGGCCCAAACTTGTATAACTCAAGCTGGTCCAATCCCTTACGAAAATGAGATAATTTGGTCTTGACGAATCCATGGGAAAAGTTACTATACACATACCGAACAACTACTGCTCCGTGGCGAGCTAGTAAGAACCAGCGTTCGTCGGTTTGGCTGACACCTGCACTTGCTGCAGGTGCAAGTGTTTGCCGAACCCACCACACAAACAGCACGGATTCAGGAGCATTACTCATAACCCGGAGGTCAGTGGTTCGAATCCACTCCCCGCAACGAAGACCACTAGAGATGGTGGTCTTTTTTATTGATTCGATTACCATCGAGCTTTGATCCATACTCCGCTAATAGGAACCAGAGTCCAGTAAACTTTACAAGATGCTTAATGAGGTTCTTGTTTATTTATTGCCTATAAGGGCCGCTCTTGCAAGACCCGGTAAATACAATAATATCAGGCTGCATAGAGCAATCGGTTATCGGCCACCTGCAACAGAAACAGTTAATGATCGCATAATGAGTCTGATTTTCATGGCGATTTTTGCAGTTACTGCCAGGTTGCTGTCAAGAAAGATTTACTATCACATGTTGTTTCTGGATGATCGAAGGAATTGAAAGTAAAGTAGAATTTTTCACAGGTCACGCTTTCCTCTAACATTAGAGGAAAGCGTGATTTATATATCACCTAATGGAACAAAAAAC
>DATMYJ010000159.1:0-15421 GCA_035561015.1 Desulfitobacteriaceae bacterium
ATTAAATATAGCCGGCCGCTATGGCATACACATCAGAAATGGTTCTTTCTGGAACCAGCGGCTTCAAGTACAGCTCATAAAGCCGCCGGGGAGAAAAATCTTCGGCCCGGATAAAACCGAGAGTACGAAGAAAGCTTTCCGCCTCACCTTGCTCGATCCCAAAGAGTATCGGTTCATTAAATATGTACTGCAGTGAATTCATGTGGCTGATTATCCTGCTTTTCAGACGCCCATTCAAGGCAGCCGCATAGACATAGTCAAACATCACGCTGGAACCGGACCCGCAGTATTCCCGGATAAAAGTCAGGGTTTTCCGGACCGAGCCCTCGTCCAGATACATAACCACTCCCTCCAGAGTAAAGACTGTTGGGAGGCCGGGGTCATAACCGGCGTTTTTCAGGCAGGTCAGCATGTCATCATGAGTAAAATCAAGCGGAACATAGTCCACATGGGCTGGCAGCTTCCCAAAGTACCTGGTTACACGCTCTTTTTTTACCGTCTGAGAAAAGGGGTGGTCGATCTCGAAGGTCTTGACTCCAGCCAGTTGGTCGGCAAAGCGGTAGGCCCGTGAGTCCAAGCCTGCTCCCAGGATCACATACTGCCGGACACCTTCACCGACCCTTTTCAAAACGTAATCGTCAAAGAGGCGGGTGCGCACCGCCAGAAAACCGGAAACCCCACTGCCCTTTTTTTCAAAGGCCCAGTCCATGAAAACAGGCGGAAAAGGCCTGCAGATCAAGGCTGCTGCCTTTACCCACCAAGCCATAAAATGATAGGCGAGATAATCATTACATATCCTTTTTTCTGGCGGCCGCAATGATTCATAATAGCGCATATAGTTCGTCCCTTCTGCTGTTCCACTGGCTCGATTTTTCATTTTTATCCCTCCCCTACTGACTTTTCGTTTATTATAGTCCGTCAGCAGTTCTGACTGAATATTTACAGAAGGTTTATAAACTTGTTGGGTCTGGTCATTCGCAGTACTATATTAAATCACTACCTAATCAGGCTGCTATTCTTTTTGTCATCCGTTAATAATGTGAAATATACGAATCCACCGCCAAGGGTAGTAGTATTGAACCATAACGCGAGGTCAATTCTTTTAATAATGCCCTCGTCTAAAATATGCACAAAGACACTTTTTCCACCCTCTTTGTACTCCAGTGAAATTATTGTAACCCAATGCCAGCGATCAAGCATTTTCTCTGCCCCACTGCATAAATTCAGAAATGCAATGGGAGTATCATTCATCAGGGCCCCTTCTAAAAAATTCAATATTTCTGATAATGGGGGACTGCCAGAATTATCATTTGGAACATCACAGAAGTCATAACTGATATTCAGTGCCTTTGACTTCGCATAAGCAACCACCGCTTCATAAAACATTTTAGTTGATGGAATCCCTTGTTGTGACGGGGTAACATACTCCCATATTTCTTCCATCAGGGATAACCACTTTTCTTTACTGTTGAAATATTGCCCCAATTTGAAAGCAGGCCTGGTATGATTAAGATAGAAGATTATATTAGTGGCGACAGAAGGTCCACATCCCGAGCGGCGCTGCCACTCTGAAGCATACCAATTTTGATCACAACCATAATAGGTATCGTACGTACTTTCATCCACTATCTTAAACAAATCGAGTTTAGCTATTACCCTTGCACTCATCCAGCACACCCCTCTTACATTTATGCCCTCACTCGTTTTTGCTGTCCTTATGAACTCTTCATCACTTTTTCCAGTTGGATCTTTAAGCCCCCGATTCTCTTTGAACTTATAGGGTAAACAAGGGCAATCTGCATTGCAGCACATATTTATTACTATATCTGGCCGGGGAATATCGGAAATGGGATTCGTGACTCGGAGATTATTGCTAGCGCTTACAGACTGGTTAGATAAAGTTATACTGGCAGCCGACAAGCCCACTGACCTGATGCAGCCGGACTGCTATTTTTTCCTGGTAAATTCCTGGCTGTAGCAGATATTCTTCCAGCTCAAGTAAGGCCTGGGGGAAATAGTGGCGGTAGGCATTTTTTAAACGATGCACGACCGCAGGATAGGGATTAAGATAGTCCAGCAGAATTTCCTTGATACCAGTCTCGTGGAGAGCACGCAACAGTCTGATCAAAGCCTCTTCCGTATCTGATAATCCCGGCAATAAGGGAGCAATAAACACCCATACCGGAATGCCGGCCTTAATTAACTGCCGGGCCGCAGCCAGGCGCAGCTGGGGCGGAGAAGCATAAGGTTCAAATAGCCGGGCAATTTTTCGATCCGTAGTAGTGACAGTAAACCCAACTTCACACGCCCGCAGCTGACGCAGAATCGAAATATCCCTCTGAACCAGAGCTGACTTGGTCAAAATATGAACTTCCAGCAGCTGATAATCAGCGAGAACTTTTAAACTGGACCGAGTAATTTTATATCGGGCTTCGACCGGCTGATAGGCATCGGTCACCGTACCTAATAAAACCCTGCCTTCTGCTCGTTTCCGGCGGCTGCTCAACTGTTTGGCCAGAATATCCGGGAAATTAACTTTTACGTCCAGAAATTCGCCCCACTTCTCCTGATGACCCGTGAAACGGCTCATAAATGAAGCATAACAATAAATACAGCCGTGAGCACAGCCCACGTAGGGATTCAGGCAATATTCATAACCCGGAATTCCGGTCTTGTTCAAAGCAGATTTGCACTTTATTTCCCGAGGTACAAACTGCAAAGTCACCTGGCATTCCCCTTTCCTGATAAAAAACCTATAGTCAAGCTAAAATGTCTCAAAATATCAATAATTTCAGATTGATTTATAAAATTCATCCAGATACAATTAATTACATAGCAAGGAAATGTAATCCAAAAGGAGGGGAAGTCGCTTGCCAGCACAAATATATGAGTATGCAGCCATTATTGCTGCCGTAATCGGGATTCTTTTTGCCGCTTATCTCACTACCTGGATCCTGCACCTGCCTACAGGAAGTGAACGCATGCAGGAGATCTCCGGAGCTATCCGGGAAGGAGCGAAGGCTTACCTGAACCGGCAGTACAGAACCATAGCCATTGTCGGAATCATAATTGCCCTTATTTTATTTTGGGATTTGGGCTGGGTCACTACGCTTGGCTTTCTGGTCGGTGCCGTCTTTTCTGCTCTTTGTGGCTATGTCGGTATGTATGTAGCTGTACGCAGCAATGTCCGGGTATGCGAAGCAGCCAAAACCGGGCTTCCCTACGCCCTGCTGGTCGCGTTCAAAGGGGGCGCAGTTACAGGCCTGATGTGCGTCAGCCTGGGTCTTTTGGGTGTGACCGGAATGTACACGATTTTTCATAACACTGCTTCTCTGGTTGGCTTAGGCTTCGGGTCAAGTCTTATCAGCGTGTTTGCCCGTTTAGGCGGCGGCATCTTCACCAAGAGTGCTGATGTGGGTGCTGATCTGGTCGGTAAAGTTGAAGCAGGTATTCCCGAGGATGATCCCCGTAATCCGGCCGTTATTGCCGATAATGTCGGGGACAATGTAGGCGATTGTGCCGGTATGGCTGCCGATTTGTTTGAAACCTATGCCATTACCACCATCGGGGCCATGCTTCTTGGCGAAATTTATTTCCAGGGTCAAACAGGCTATTTAATCTTCCCCCTGCTTCTCGGAGCAATCGCAATTATCGCCACAATTATCGGGATATTTTTTGTGCGCTTAGCTCCAGGGCAGAAAATCATGACAGCCTTATACAGAGGGCTTTTTGCCTCAGCGATCCTTTCTTTGATTGGCTTTTATCCCGTAACAACCATTATTTTCGGGCAGAACACCTTGTTTTGGCCGACGTTAGTTGGAATAACTGTAACAATTATTCTTGTCTTTATTACTGAATATTATACATCAAAACGCTTCCGTCCGGTCCGGGCTATTGCCCAGGCCTCTCAGTCAGGACATGCCACTAATATTATCACTGGTTTGGCCGTTGCCATGGAAGCAAGCATCTGGCCTGTATTTGTCATCGTCGCTGGTATACTGATCTCTTATATTATCAGCGGCATTTATGGAGTGGGAATTGCCTGCATGGCCATGCTCTCAATGACGGGAATCATTGTAGCGATTGACTCCTACGGACCGATTACCGATAATGCCGGCGGGATTGCCGAAATGGCTGATCTTCCCTCGGAAATACGGACAATTACGGATTCTTTGGATTCTGTTGGTAACACCACAAAGGCGGTAACCAAAGGGTACGCCATTGGTTCAGCCGGTTTTGTGGCTATCGTTCTTTTTTCCTCTTACACCCAGGAAATTGAAAAAGTCCGGCTTGCTGCCAATTTACCGGCAGAGATCAGCTTTGCTATTCAGGATCCCTGGGTTTTGGCCGGCTTGCTCATTGGCGGAGCCTTACCGTTTATTTTTTGTTCTTTAGCCATGGGTGCTGTAGGCAAAGCTGCCAACGAAGTTGTGAATGAAGTCCGGCGACAATTCCGGGAAATCGCCGGATTAATGGAGGGGAAGGCCCGGCCTGAATACGGACGCTGTGTAGATATTGTGACCAAACGGGCTTTGAAGGAAATGGTCCTGCCAGGGCTTATCCCACTCATTGCTCCCCTGCTGGTAGGCTTCCTGCTCGGGGCTAAAACTCTGGGAGGAATGTTGATGGGAGTCATTACCACAGGCTTTCTCCTGGCCATTATGCTCACAACCGGCGGCGCAGCCTGGGATAATGCCAAAAAATATATTGAAGAAGGACACTGTGGAGGGAAAGGGACACCTGCTCACGCTGCTGCCATTACCGGGGACACTGTAGGAGATCCGGCTAAAGATACAGCTGGTCCAGCTATTAACCCTATGATCAAAGTTGTGAGCATAGTAGCCCTGCTGATTGTCAGCCACGTGGCCCTGATTGTCCGTTAGAACAGTAAATATCAAGACTTTTATTTGAATTCCGAAATATTCGGTAACTTTATTTTTCTCATTACTAATGTGATTTTGACCTAAACATTCCTTCAGTGATTCAGTTTATTTACAAGAAAACAAAGGAGGCAGCAAATATGGATAAAGGATACATCCAGGTTTATACAGGAGACGGCAAAGGTAAAACCACTGCTGCTTTTGGCTTGGCCGTACGGGCAGCCTGTTATGGTCTGAAAGTATATATCGGTCAGTTTGTTAAAGACATGAAGTATCATGAAACAAAAATTACCGATTATTTACCCAACATAAAAATTGAGCAATTAGGAGTTGGCTGTTTTATAGACAGGTCCCCGGATGAAAATGACCGGGCTGTTGCCGGGAAGGCTTTAGCTGCCTGTGCCGAAATACTAAAAAAGGGCGAATATGATGTTGTTATCCTGGATGAAATCACTATTGCTATTTACTTCCAGCTCATAACCATCGAAGATGTTATCAAGGCCTTGGAAAACCGTGCCGGACATGTGGAAGTTATCCTGACAGGCAGATATGCCCCTGAGGAGCTGATTGACAAGGCCGATTTGGTTACAGAGATGAGAGAGATCAAGCATTATTACACTCAGGGTGTTCTCTCCCGACCGGGCATTGACTGGTAGCAAAGATATTTTTATCAGCACATTTATCCACTTCGGTCTGCAGGGTTACATGGCTGACACCATAATGCTCCATAAGCAATTGCTCAATTTGACCGCAAATCTTTTCTGCTTCTGAGAGCAGCATATCCTCCAGATCAAGGTGAGCCTCAAAATAGATAGTTTTTTCATTGATCATCCAGGTATGGACATGATGTATGTTTTTTACTTTGCCGATTTTTTCAATATCATTTTTCAGGGCCTCATAATCCAGGGCTGCTGAAGACTGCATCAAAATATCCACAGTCATTCTTATCACATGCCAGGTCTCCTTGAAAATATAAAGGGAGATAGCAACTGTGATTAAGGGATCCAGCCAGAGAACTCCCCAGAGTTTGATAGCCAGGCCTCCGACCAACACCCCCAGAGATGAGACAGTATCGCTTAAAAGATGTAAATAGCTTGATCTGATATTCAGGTTTTCATGGGCATCTTTCTCCAGCAAAAACACAGAAACGAGATTGGCCCCCAAGCCGATCAGAGCCACTATTATCATCAGTGTTCCATTAATACTTGCCGGTGACCTTAACCTTTTAAGGGCTTCAAATACCAACAGGACTGATATAGCCAAGAGCACCGAGGAGTTAATGAAAGCTGAAAGGATCTCAGCTCTTTTATGGCCATATGTTCTTCTGGCATCTTGGGGTTTTTGGGCCAGCCTGTTAGCGTAGTAGGATAGGGCTATGGCTGCCGTATCGCTTAAATTATGAACAGCATCAGAGAGCAAAGCCAAGCTTCCTGACAGGATACCGCCGGCGATCTCCGCGACAGTGATTGCTGCATTCAGCAATGTTACCCAGAAGATTTTTCGGCCTGACAAATTGGTGACATCATGTGTATGCCCGGATTCCGAGGAAGTATGCTCATGATTTTGCGCAGACACGATTACTCACCTCGCTTATCTATTTGAACCATTCAGGAAGCAATTATTCCGCTTCCTGAGCAGAACCACATTTAGACGGTATTACAAGCCAAACCTATTACTTTTTCTAGAGCATTCGACAAAAACAATTGTAAATCCTTGCAGTTGCTGCCCTCTTATTAGTCTGGCCAACAATGTTTCCAGGTTCATTTGATTTACAGCCGTTTTATTACTGTTTATATTTGGCTTTTGTTCCCAGGCGCTCCAGTTACATTAAGAAACCGCTCAAAAACAGAAGTTTTTGAGCGGTTTCTTCTAAACTGTATTTTTCCGAATACCTTTTAAAGTATTTACAGCCTGGATATTTTTGGCTTAAGCTTCAGAAAACAAGGGGGTTGAAAGATATCTTTCTCCGCCATCGGGCAAAATCACAACAATAGTTTTACCCTTATTTTCCGGACGTTTTGCCAGTACTGTTGCCGCCCAAACCGCGGCTCCGGAGGAAATCCCAACCAGCAAGCCCTCCGTTTTGGCCAATTCCCGGCCAATTGAAAAGGCATCGTTGTTCTGTACCTTGATAACTTCATCATAGATGCCGGTATTTAAGGTTTGTGGCACAAAACCAGCCCCGATTCCCTGGATTTTATGAGCGCCGGCCTTCTCTCCAGATAAAACAGCACTCTCAAATGGCTCTACTGCCACAATTTTAATTTTTGGATTTTGGGATTTTAAATATTCGCCAACACCACTGATGGTGCCGCCTGTGCCAACCCCTGCCACAAAAATATCGACTTGGCCTTCTGTATCCTGCCAAATTTCCACTCCGGTTGTCGCCTTATGGATGGCCGGATTCACCGGGTTCACAAACTGGCCGGGGATAAAGGCATCAGGGATTTCTTTTGCCAGTTCATCCGCTTTTTCGATTGCCCCTTTCATCCCTTTGGCGCCTTCGGTAAGCACAAGCTCCGCGCCATAGGCCTTCAGCAGATTCCTTCTCTCCACACTCATAGTCTCCGGCATAGTGAGAATTATTCTGTAGCCTTTTGATCTCGCCACTGCAGCCAGGCCTATTCCGGTATTGCCGCTCGTTGGCTCAATGATGACGGATTTTGCAGTTAACAACCCTCTGGCTTCGGCATCCTCGATCATCGCCTTGGCAATCCGGTCTTTTACACTGCCTGCCGGGTTAAAAGACTCCAACTTAGCCACAATTTTTGCTGCCAAATTGTTTTTCTTTTCATAATTTGTCAGTTCCAGAAGCGGTGTATGGCCGATTAAATCGGTAAGACTTTTAGCTATTTTCGCCATCTCTGCATACCTTCTTTCCTCATCCCTTTTAATCTCTCTTGCTCAGAATCAATCCCTGGGTCCCATAGAGAAAACTCTTTAATACTTCTCAGATCATAAGGTGTTTCCTGATAGATAGAATAGTTCAGCCAGTTAGAAAATAACAGGGTGGCATGAGAACGCCAACGTACCTGAGGAAGTCCCTTTCTATCATAATAATGGAGAGGCACCTCAACATTCAACCCTCTGTCCAGATCTCTTTTATACTCTGCGTCTAAAGTATAGGGGTCATATTCTGCATGGCCGGTTACAAAAATTCTTCGGCTTTCCTGATCTGCCAGCAAAAAGATCCCCGCTTCCTTCGAGGCAGCCAACACCTCTAAATCTTTCACAGCATAAACATCCTTTTCGCAAATGACCGTATGCCTGCTGTGGGGAGCATAAAAAATGTCATCAAAACCTCGCACTAAGCAATGTTTGGGAGCAAAGAGTTTATGGGCAAAAACTCCGAATACCTTCTTCTCCGCTGCTTGCTTGTTGATGCCATAATAGTGGTAAAGGGCAGCTTGGGCTGCCCAGCAGATATATAATTTGCTGAAAACATTTTTCTCGCTCCAGTCAAAAATCTCCTTTAACTCCTGCCAGTAATCGACATCTTCAAAAGCCAGCTTTTCTACCGGCGCCCCGGTGATGATCAGACCATCAAATTTCCGGTCTTTTATCTGCTCAAAGGTGCTGTAAAAGACATCCAGATGTTCCTGGGCAGTATTTTTGCTTTGGTGGCTTGTCATAATCAGCAAGGTAATATCTATCTGCAGCGGAGTATTGCCTAATAAGCGCAGCAGTTGGGTCTCGGTCACACTTTTATTGGGCATAAGATTTAAAATACAAATGCTCAAAGGACGGATATCCTGATGTTCTGCCCGATTTAAATCCATGATAAATATATTTTCTTCCTGCAGGATTTTTGAGGCGGGGAGGGTATTCGGTATTCTGACCGGCATGTTCTCCACCTCCCTAAAAGGCCTGCTCTAAATCAAAGATCAGGTCATCGATATGCTCAGTACCAATAGATAAGCGAATAGTATTAGGTTTAATCCCGGAATCAGCCAGCTCTTGTTCATTCATCTGGGAGTGAGTTGTGCTGGCAGGATGAATGACCAGAGATTTGACATCCGCAACATTGGCCAGAAGGGAAAAAATCTCCAGCTTATCAATAAAGTGCTTAGCTTCCCGGGCCCCGCCTTTGATCTCAAAAGTAAAAATAGAGCCCGCTCCTTTGGGGAAGTACTTATGATAAAGCGCCTGATATTTGTTCTCTGGCAGTGAAGGATGATTGACTCTCTCCACCTGAGGGTGTTTTTGTAAGAAATCAATTACTTTAAGGGTATTTTCTACATGGCGTTCAATTCTCAGAGACAATGTTTCCAGCCCCTGCAAGAACAGAAAGGAATTAAAGGGGCTAAGGGCTGCGCCGGTATCTCGCAGCAGAGTCACCCTGGCCTTGATGATATAGGCAAGCGGTCCCACCACTTCGCAAAATTTTACCCCGTGGTAGCTGGGGTCCGGCTCAGTAAGATAAGGATATCTGCCAGAGGCTGCCCAATCAAATTTACCGCTGTCCACAAGCACGCCCCCGATGGAAGTGCCGTGGCCGCCGATAAATTTAGTAGCAGAATGGACCACAATATCTGCCCCCAGTTCAATAGGACGTAAGAGGTAAGGCGTGGCAAAGGTATTATCGACTATTAAAGCAATTCCATATTGATGGGCCAACTGTGCTGTGGCCTCAATATCGATAATGCTGGAATTGGGGTTACCCAGACTTTCAATAAATATGGCTTTGGTATCAGGTTGGACAGCCTTTTCAAAATTAGCAATTTCATCTCCATCAACAAAGGTGACATTAATACCAAAATCTTTGAGCGTATGGGCAAACAGATTGTACGTTCCGCCGTACAGTGTTTTGGCAGCTATAATATGATCACCGCTATGGGCAATATTTTGAATGGCATAGGTAATAGCCGCCGCCCCGGATGCTGTGGCCAGGGCCGCTGCCCCGCCTTCCAAAGCAGCGATACGCTGTTCGAATATATCAGAAGTCGGATTCATGATCCTGGTATAAATATTTCCACCCTCCGAAAGGTTAAACCTGGCCTCAGCCTGGGCCGAATCATGGAATACATAAGAGGATGTCTGGTATATAGGAACAGCTCTGGCACCTGTTGCCAAATCCGGCTGCTCCTGACCGGCATGAAGCTGAATGGTTTCAAATTTTAATTTTCTTGGTGTAGTCATAGTTTACTCCCTCTTTTCAAATTAATTATGCTGAGAAAACAGGAAAAATGTCAGTTCTGACTACACATTCGCTCTTCTAATATTATTCTGACCTGTCTGCTTGATTTTGCTTCTTTGCTCACTGATATCACACTCTTTTCTTCAGCCTACTATTCATATCTATTTAGTATGAATAATTTTTTCTATAATACTCCTGACCGCAATTTTTGTCAAGAGTATTTAAAGTATTAAATGATAAAATCCAAGTCTCCTTTTTGGTGGTAAGCTCTTACCAAATCAGCAAGGGTGATATGGTCAACAACATCTTCGATGGCGGTTTTCAGTTTCTTCCAGACATTTAAGGTAATACAATCTGCAGCCCGGGAACAGAGATTTACTTCCTCATCCAGGCAGGAAACGGGGGCAAGACTGCCTTCCATCTGCCGCAGGATCATCCCGACTGTGTATTCTGCCGGATCCCTGGCAAGCCTATATCCGCCCTCAGAGCCGCGGACGCTTCTCACATAGCCAGCTTTTTTAAGCTGAGTAATGATTTGTTCCAGGTATTTTTCCGAAATTCCCTGCCTGGCAGCAATCTTTTTAACCGTAATCAATTCTCCGCCATAATTGATTGCCAAATCAAGCATCAGGCGCAAGGCATACCGGCCTTTTGTCGATATTTTCATTTCATTCCCTACCCTCATCTATTATAAGTATATATTATAATAGGAATAGTAGGAATTCAATAACTTAGCACCTGCCAGCATTAGATTTCCAATCACTACTTGAGTGATAAAACCTGCAGCACTTCCTTAATATCAGGCAATTGACCCATCGGATATACCTTAACCCACTGGACAATGCCCTTCTCATCAATTATGATATTCGCCCTTTCTGACATTCCCAGCTTTTCGATAAAAATGCCATAGTCCTGGGCTACTTTTCCATGGGGCCAAAAGTCCGCAAGCAGACTGACATGATTGATAAGGAGTACTGCAGACCAAGCCTTTTTAGAGGGTGCTGAGTCAACACTGAGTCCCAATGGTATCGTATTTAAATTCTGAATGGCCTCAAAATTTACCTCCAGTGACCTCATTTGGTCAGTACAAACGCTTGTCCAAGCCAGCGGATGCCATGATAACAGTACCTTTTTTCCTCTATAGCTCGATAAATTAATTATTTGATCCCGGTTATCCTTTAGGGAAAAATCAGGCGCAGAATCCCCCACTTTAATTAGTTTCACATGTATTCCCCCTTCTTTGCATAACGCAGCTTGCTGAATGCCGCTTTCTAAAATCTGGGACAAACTCGAAGCGCAACCCAATATTAAGCAAATTACTCAACTGTTATTGCAGATACCGGACATCCTAATTCTGCTGCTTTGGCACATTCTTCAGATTGCAGTGGTACCGCTTCAACAACAACAGCTGCTTTATTATTGTCATCCAATGTAAATAAATCAGGGCAAATCGTAACACAAAGGGCGCATCCGACACAAGTTTTCTTATCAACAGCAGCTTTCAATTAAAACAACCCCCTCTTTTTCTTCTTATCTTACTTTCCTATTCCCACTCTCCCTAAAATCACAAAAACCGACCTTGTATGGTCGGTTACGCTATTAGCTCTAGACGAGGGCTAAGCGTCCAAATGCACCCCCGCATTCATCGCTCCCAGTTGGAAATATATTCTTATATCTCGAGCATACATCATGCCTTAATAAACTTCAATGTTTTTTAATAATATTTTTAAGATTGTTAAATCAGGAATAATCCAACCCCTATTTTTGCACTGATACGTTTTCAAAACCTGAGATAACATCAAACAGTTCTTCATCAATAGAGTTCTGACGCAGGGTTTGATAGGTTCGATTCAGATCTTCGAGTAATTCACTGATATTTTTGTCGGCGCGCTGGGTTGTTGCTAAACGGCTGGCATTTTCAGCAGCAAGCGATTCCGTACAGGCTCGGAAAACGGCTACAAAAAGATATTCATGAATCAAAGAAAGTAATGTTGTACGAGCATCACCAATAACTTCAGGCAGAAATTTTGTTGGCCAGGAGAGTTTACTGAGCTCGTGCAGCCATATATCGTCTAAGGGGAGCAACCTCTCGTGAACAGGTTTATAGGCCGATCCCTGAGTATAGCTATTGTAAAAAATATAGAATTCCGAGATTTCATTGTGGTTAATACGAGTCTCACTTTCCAGGAGAACATCTCCGACAAGAGGCGCGATAGCCTCAAGGGAATTAGGAACAGAAAAAATTCCTGCCAGCGGCAATCCGGCTTCGGTTAAATGCTCGTAAATACCCTCACCAACTGCCCATATCTCCGGCCGACTCTTTAATGTTGATAGCTTTTCCAGGGCATGGCTTACTATAACCTCATTAAATTGCCCGGTTAGTCCCTGGTCTGCCCCGAAAACAATAGCCCCAGTTACTTTTTCCTCTTTTTGATTATTCTTTGCCGGCCAGAAACTGGCAAGTGTATTCCTTCTGAAATAAGCGTTGAGACCCAACTTGATAGTGTAATAATAATCATCCAGAGCACTTGCAGATTTTTCGTATTTAATTATATTCGAAGCAGCTATAGCCTTCATTGTCCGCACAACAGATTCAAGATTAGCGGCTTCATTTATCTTTTTGCGCAATGTTTCAGACGATTCGCTCATTGGATCCTCCCCTAATCTTTTCAAGCAGCAAGTTGCTATTCAAGAAATGTTCTGAAAAGGAGTCAGGGCTGTACGAGCGACTGCCAAGACTGCTGCACGTTCTTCGGCAGTGAAAATTGCTTTCAATTTCAGATAATCTTTTACTTCCTGAGACATCCCCTGGGCTGCCCTGATAAGGGCTGATTCAGCAGCAGGCATCTGCTCAAGCGCTACCTGATCGAACAGACCGGAGGTCAGCGCCAGAAAAACAGTGATCTGGGCCTCTACAGATATGGTGGTGAATTCAGGTTGCTTCAGACAGGCCCGGATCCGCCTGCCATGTTCAATAATTTTCCGGGTATTTTCATCCAATCTGGCACCGAATCGCGAAAATGTTTCCAACTCCTCAAACTGGGCATAAGAAAGTTTCAAATCACCTGCAATAGTATGATAGGCCGGCAGCTGCACCTTGCCTCCAACACGGGAAACAGAATTACCCACATCGACTGCAGGCAGTACGCCCAGTTCAAAAAGGTTGGGTGACAAATATATTTGTCCATCAGTAATGGAAATTAGATTGGTTGGGATATAAGCAGCTATATTCTGGGCTTCTGTTTCGACAATTGGCATAGCGGTTAGTGAACCCCCGCCGAGTTCCGGACGCAGATGAGTCGCCCGCTCCAGAAGGCGCGAATGAATGTAAAATATATCTCCCGGAAATGCTTCCCTGCCTGGCGGGCGGCGCAACAAAAGGGAGATTTCCCGGTAAGAACGGGCGTGATGTGTCAGATCATCATAAATTATCAGCACATCTCGGCCTTTTTCCATAAAATATTCAGCAATACTGGTAGCAGCATAAGGCGCAATGTAGGCTAGACCAGGAGGATCATTCCCCTCGGTCACAACTATTACAGTATAATCCAGAGCATTATTAGCACTCAAATTAGCGACAGTCTTGGCGACTGCTGAAGCACGCTGACCGATAGCACAATATACACAGAGGACACCGGTATCACGCTGGTTCAAGATAGTATTGATTGCTATAGCTGTTTTCCCTGTCTGCCGGTCGCCTATGATTAATTCCCGTTGACCGCGTCCAATGGGGATGAGCGCATCTATAACCTTGATTCCGGTCTGAAGGGGCACTATGACAGGTGCTCTGTCCATAATATGGGGCGCCCGGCGCTCGATAGGCAAACGTTCCTTGGAATAAAACGGCTCTTTACCATCGAGGGGCCGACCAAGAGGATCAATAACCCGTCCCAGCAGTTCTTCACCAACAGGCACATCCAAAACCCTGCCGCTGCGCTCAACCTTATCACCCACCTGCAGATGTTGATATTCACCCAGCAGAACAACACCAACCTGTTCCTCATCAAGGTAAAAGACAATCCCAAAGTCACCTTTGGGAAGTTTGACCAACTCTTCAAAGCCAACTCCCGGAAGTCCGGATACAATAGCAATCCCTACAGAAACCGAGGTGATTGTCCCGACCTCACGTGATTTAAGCTCTGGAGCATATTCTTCCCGCCCCAATCTGATCCCGGCAAGAGTATTAGCAACAATATCTGGCAGATTATGGGATGTCATTGCTGTAGTCTCCTTTTTCCGGTTTCTTCTCCCGGAGCCTTTCATCTTCTAATGGAGTTTTAGATTCTCTTTCTAAAAGCGCCTTGATGCTCTCTTCCAAGGATGTCAGATAATCAGAAATATTCCAGGATATTTTCCGGTTATTTACTACTAATTCAATTCCGCCAATCAATTCTGAAGCAGTATCAAAAAGAATAGGCCCATCCAATTTCAGAAATTCTTTAATAGCAGTTTCAAGCATTGCCTGCTGAGCGGAAGAGAGTTCGAACATGGTACTGACAGTAATAGAGCCGGAAGTTGCTTTATAGGCTAAAAGCAGCTGAGCTTGATCTTCCTGGCTCAACTCCTGAAGTTTATTGATAAAGACATCAATAATACGGTCTTCCAGACTGACTCCCGAGAGATCAGCCAGCGTTTTTCGGACAATAGCAAATATTTCCTGATTAGTATGAAGTTTCAGATTCTGATCCAGAATTTTTTCATTTTTCAGCAACATTTTGTTCCGTTTTGTTTGCAGTTCTTGATATTCTGTTCTGGCCGTTTCCAGCAATTGTTGGCGCCGTCGATTGGCTTCTTCTTCAGCCTGGCGCAAGAGCTCAGTCCGCTGCATCTCAAAGGTCTCATTTTTCTTGACAAATTCTTCCCGCTCTTTTTGGGCAGCTTCCACATTGCTTTCGGCAGCTGCAAGTTTATCGGCAATAAGTTTCTCTCTGGCATCAATAGCATTCAGAATAGGTTTGTACAGAAAACGTTTCAGCAGCCAGACCAGAACCAGAAAGTTGAAAATCTGGGCAATGACCGTAAACCAATTGATCAGCATTGTTTACCTCACTATTTTAATTTTGTGACGTAGGACCAAAAGGGGTTGGCAAATATGAGGATCATAGAGATTACAAAACAATAAATGGCTGTGGATTCGATCATGGCCAAGCCGATATAAAGCGTTCTCGTTATGGTGGGCGAAGCATCAGGTTGTTGGGCCAGTGAAGTCATGGCTGAAGCAACTGCTCTGCCCTCACTTAATGCCGGCCCGATAATGCCCAAGCCTGTGGTAAGCCCTGCCGTAGCAATCGATACCAGGGCAATCAAAGTTAAAGTATCCATAGCGCCTCCTTTTTTTATAACTGTAAATCTCGGTTCTGCTTTTTACTGTTCTATAACCCTTACTGCTGATGCAATATAAACT
>DATMYJ010000160.1:0-3039 GCA_035561015.1 Desulfitobacteriaceae bacterium
CTACACTATTTATAACATTTTTGGTATCGGCATTCCATTAAAACTCTAAGACCTTGGCAGCAACCTGCCGCTACGATTAAAAACAGCGACCACTTCTACAGAAACCATGAGATCAGCCATTTCCATCACCCGTTCCCTAAACTTTCTTGAGGAAATCGGAATTCGATATGAACGGTGGGTCAACGATCTTGTATGAGAAATGAATTTCTTGGAAGACTAAGATCTAAGGAAAAGTTGCTGATGGGGAACAGAAGTTGAAGGTAATGCAGGGACTTATTTCGATAAAGGTTTTTTGGAGCTCTTTCATTGAAATTGACCGCCAAAGGCGGTTTTTATGACTATAAACTAACAAAAATCAGGTGTTCTCTACTCAGATCTTTCGAAGGTTTGCACCAATCTGTTCTTTTGACTGTTCGATGAGAACTTGGTTTAAGATCTCTTTCAGCAGTTTGGAGAAGGCTTCACCACGTCCATTGGAAACAAAAAGCATGGGGTATTGATGAAGGTTATTTTAAAATGGTCAACATGCACGTTCTGCGACGGCATACTCACAGTACCGGCCTATAGTCGTTATAAGCATCCATTCCGGATGCATAGCAGGGAATCATCTTAGCTTCCCCAATCGATTGGATATGGCCGTTGACAATAAGAAAATCCTGCTGAAAAATCGCTGATTTGCGATCCTGCAATCTGGTATTTCCGCCGAATACAAAATTGCCCAAGCTGTAAATAATGGTCCTATCCTTGTACTGTTCAATTGGCTCCAATACATGGGGATGCGTTCCCACCACCAGGTCTGAACCCTGATCAATAGCAAAATGGCCCAATTCCTTTTGCAAGTCATCAACACCATAATTAAGCTCTGTCCCCCAGTGAAAACTGACCACCACAATGGGCACTTGTTTTTTCAAGGTTTGTATTTGGCTGGCCAGCGTTGTCTTTAATTCCTCAATGTCAACGCCCAATTCAATTGGTCCCAAAACATTAGCACCGACAAGACCCACATTGCCCACGACAGCCGTTTTATCATAGCCATAGCTTGCTATGCCCGCTTTATCCAGGGCCAGGACCGTATCGTTGAGACCCTTTTGTAAATAATCCATATTATGGTTGTTCGAAATGCTTACCGCCTCGATACTTCCAGCCTGGAGAATATCGGTGTAAGTAGGACTACCCTTAAACCAAAATGCCTGATTGCCCTGGAAACTTTTATCGATCCGATTAGTTTCATTCGTCAAATTTCCTTCCAAGTTGGCAATCGTCAGTGTATCATTGGCAAGAATATCCTTTACTCCCGAAAAAAAATATCCCGCCCCATACCTTTGATAATAGCTATCAAAGTCTCCGACACGATAATCCCTGCCGAGTACGACATCACCAACTGCTGAAATTGTAATTGTTTCTTTGCCGTTAGGCCTAAGGATAGGCTTGGCGGCTAAGCTGGGCGAATCAGTCGGAGCATAGCTTTGACTGTCGCTGTCATCATAATGCCACCATTCACTTGACAGAGGGACAAATCCGTATTTCACCATCACTGATTCCAGGTATTTGGCGTTCACATTCTCATTCGAGCGGGCCGCTTGGCTGCTGAAATCATCAAACCCAGTGGGCATCGCAGCATTCTCTAAGGTTATGTCCACAGCCGAACCCTGTGAATGATTTGAATACCCTGTCCAAGGATCGGCTACATAAGCGGCAACAGGAACGATACTCCACATCTTGAACTGAACCGACGGCGGCCGGTAAGCATCCCAGATTTTAACGTGGTAGCCTGCTCTGCTCAATTCATCAACTGCCTTTTTCAGCTTAGCGGCCGTTCCTTTTCTCAAGTAAGCAGTATTACTGTCATAAAGTTTGGTGTGCGTAAAATTATCCGTTGTCGCATAAGGCAAATCCACAATTACAGCAGGAATATATTCGGCCAAATTAACAAAATCAGTATTTTGAACAGCAGGCTGTACTTCTTTGCCGGCGTTGAGCACCAGATCATCATTTACTGCAGTTTTATCCCCGAAAATATGGACTGCCGGCTTACTGGTCAGCTTGGCAATGTATTGGTCCACAGAAGGCGGTAAATCCAAATAATCAGGATCAACCAAAATAAGCGGATCGCCTGTTTTTGCCGCCAAAACGCTCCCAGCCACGGCATCAGTATAATCATAACCAGTCGTAAAATAAAGATTTTGCGGATTGGGTGCAAACCTGGCATCGACCTGCGCGGAGGTATCAAACCTGTCATAGCCCTGGAACCGTTCAAAACTGGCCTGCGGCAACATCCCGCGGATATTGTCTTCCACAGCATAAGAAATTACCTCTTGACCACCGATAATATAAACAGTTTTAGGCTGGGCTGTCATCAGGTAATTAATAATAGCTGCAGGCAAATTGTTTTTGCCTACAAGGAGCACCGGCCATTGATGAAAAGCGGCAATACTTGAAATACTCAGCGCATCAGGATAGTTTTCACCGGAACAAATCACCACCGTATCACTTTGAGCAAGGTTTTGTGCAACCTGAACTGATGTATCATAACGATCTTGCCCGTTAATACGTTTTACACGAGAGAATTTCTTTGCAAAATCATCACTGACAGTTCCATTGCCGCCGATAATCCACACCGTTCCGTTAGCAGCCAAATGTGTTGCAATATAATCCGCTGCCGTTTGCTCATCCATAAGGACTGGCGCATTCAATTTTTGCGCCAAAACGGTCGCCGTAATAGAATCGGCGAAATTATTGCCGACAACAATCACATTTTCTGTCTTATCGGAATTATATCGCTCGGCAATTGCCTTGACTGTTTCGTATTTAGTCACCCCACTGATACGATCAAGAAAGGATACCGAGGACATCTTAGAAACCACCTTATCGGCCTGGTAATGGGCGAATATCATTATCGCTGAAGATCCGGCTATTATACACACAAAGAAGATAATTAAAGGCAAAATCTTCTTATTGATTGTTCTCATCTCTTTATCCCGACTTTCCGCTAAATAGGTCTCTACCCCATGCTCTGTCTTACTTTTTTGTTATAATTCT
>DATMYJ010000161.1:0-4508 GCA_035561015.1 Desulfitobacteriaceae bacterium
AGCTAGCAGCGTAATGGGTCATTAATATCTTTTTTTCAGCAGAAAGGAGTGAAGCATCACAATTTAGAAGATGCTACAAACAGGAGAGAACAGAGAAAAACAGGAAAAATACACAAAAACATATTTTTATATTAAGAAAGGTGGATTATCAAGTGAAAGAAGTTGTAATCGTAAGCGCATGCCGTACACCAGTTGCATCATTTAACGGTGCCCTCAAAGATGTGCCAGTTGTCGATATGGGAAGTATAGTTATGGCCGAAGTTATCAAACGAGCCGGGGTTAAACCTGAGGTTGTTGATGAAGTCGTTTTTGGCTGTGTCATCCAGGCAGCCCAGGGACAAAACGTTGCCCGTCAAGCTGCTCTTAAAGCCGGTCTGCCAATTGAAAGTACAGCATTGACGATCAACAAGGTTTGCGGTTCCGGTCTGAGAGCAGTCGGTCTGGCAGCTTCCATAATCAAAGCTGGCGATGCAGACGTCGTTTTGGCTGGCGGCATGGAAAATATGACTGCTGCTCCTTATGCTTTAACTAAAGCACGCAATGGCTACCGTATGGGCGATGCTATGATGATAGATACGATGATCAGGGACGGTCTCTGGGAAAATCGGGACGATTGCCATATGGGCATGACTGCCGAGAATATTAATGAGCAATGGGGAATCACCCGCGAGGAACAGGATTCATTTTCTTTACGCAGTCAAGAAAGAGCCGACGCTGCTATTAAGGCCGGCAAATTTAAAGAAGAAATTATTCCGGTAGTTATGAAGAGCAAAAAAGGCGATGTCGTATTTGATACCGACGAATTCCCTCGTCTGTCACCACTTGAAGCTATGGCAAAATTAAAACCCGCTTTCAAACCTGCTGGCGGATCGGTAACCGCGGGCAATGCTTCCGGCATTAATGACGGAGCTTCAGCTGTTCTCGTAATGTCTAAAGAAAAAGCTGATGAACTGGGCCTCAAACCTATGGCCAGAATAATAAGCTATGCTTCCGGAGGTGTTGATCCCAGAATTATGGGAATCGGACCGGTTCCAGCCAGTACAAAAGCTCTGGCTAAAGCTAATTTGACTGTTGCCGATATGGATTTGATTGAAGCAAATGAAGCCTTTGCAGCTCAATCAATTGCTGTAGGACGTGAAATGGGCTGGACAGACATGGAGAAAGTTAATGTCAATGGCGGCGCCATCGCTATTGGTCATCCCGTCGGTGCATCCGGAAACAGAATTTTAGTTTCTCTCTTACACGAGATGAAAAAACGGGGTTCCAAATATGGTCTGGCCACACTCTGTATCGGTGGCGGACAAGGAACAGCTATGGTAGTTGAAAATCTTATTAAATAAGGAATATATATTAAAAAAAGCCGCTTCGAACTTAAGTTTAAAGCGGCTTTTTTTATGACTTACATAAAACAGTGTCATATCAAAGGCAGATAACTTTTTGAGCAGATTATCGATATTCTCAATAATCTGTTTGCGAAATGCTGCCAATTCATCTAGTATATAATTTGGACTGAAATTTTTCAGGCTGATACCTATACTTTAATGAAAAGAGGATATTAAATGAGCACTCTTCAGGAACGGGCTTTGAAACTTCATAAGGAATTATGCGGAAAAATTGAAATTGTCAACAAGGCAGATTTAAATACAACTGATGATTTGAGCCTGCTTTACACTCCCGGAGTAGCCGAACCATGTAAAGTCATCGCTGAAAACCCGGAGGCAGTTTATGAGTATACGGGGCGCGGCAATATGGTAGCTGTGGTATCTGATGGGACAGCAGTCTTGGGGTTGGGGGACATCGGTCCGCAAGCAGCTATACCTGTAATGGAAGGTAAATGTGTCCTGTTCAAAAAATTTGGCGGAGTCAATGCTTTTCCCCTTTGTTTGAACACAAAAGATGTAGACGAAATAGTGTTGATAGTCAAGGCCCTGGAACCTAATTTCGGTGGCATAAACCTGGAAGATATTTCAGCACCTCGCTGTTTCGAGATTGAAACAAGGCTGAAGCAAGAAACCAGCATCCCTATTTTCCATGATGACCAGCATGGCACAGCTATTGTCGTCCTGGCGGCTCTGCTTAACGCCCTGAGAGTTGTCAACAAGAATATCACAGAAATTAAGCTAGTTCTCAATGGCGCAGGTTCTGCCGGCACAGCTATTACTAAATTACTGCTGCAGGCTGGTTTGAAAAACGTCATAATGGTCGATCGCGCCGGCATCCTTTGTTCAGGTGAAGATTGGATGAATCCGGCTATGGCAGTAATGGCAGAAGTGACTAATCCTGCTAAAATCCGGGGTTCCCTGGCAGATGCCCTTCCCGGTGCTGATGTTTTTATTGGAGTTTCCGCTCCGGGTGTACTTACCAAAGATATGGTAGCCGTCATGAAGGCAGGAGCAATTGTTTTTGCTATGGCCAATCCTACCCCGGAAATATTCCCGGAAGACGCCTTGGCTGCAGGAGCAGCCGTTGTCGGCACCGGCCGTTCCGACTACCCTAACCAGGTAAACAATGTCTTGGCCTTCCCCGGAATTTTCCGGGGGGCCCTGGATGTGCGGGCTAAAGATATTACTGAAGAAATGAAACTGGCGGCTGCTCAGGCAATTGCCGGAATCATCTCGGATAAGGACCTGAATCCCAATTATATTATCCCCGGTGTCTTTGATCCCCGGGTAGCACCTGTTGTGGCGGCAGCCGTTGCCCAGGTTGCCATCGATTCCGGAATAGCCCGAATCCACAAAAGTACGCGGGAAATTTACGAGAAAGCCAGTCAACTTCAACAACAATAGTGGAAATTATTGACGAGAGAACCAGATATTATCAGTGGCAATTTGATAAAGAACTAATGGCAAACTGACAAAGAATTAAAAGAAGGCTCCTGCATGCCATTACTCTTGGCCGAGCAACATAAGCAGGAGCCTATTCTGTTTTAAGATAATTTTTTTGGAGCCATTCCAGCAGTTCATCCACAGCATAAAAAATTTGTCCTGGCATATTTTCCAACTTTTTCAGCAGTATTATTCTCAGGCCCAGGCTCAAGGCTGCTGAAATCTTGGTATCGGTTCCTCCGGCACGTCCACTGTCCCTGGTTAAGAGAACATCTGAGCCGTAGAATTTAAACAAGTTCCGGTTTAAGTCTCTGGAAAAGGGACCTTGCATTGCCACAATATCCCGCGGCGGTATACCCAGGTTCTGGCATTTTTGAACAATAGATGCCTGAGGCAATATGCGGACAACCAGACGGATATTACGCTTTATAGCTCTCTGGGTCAGACTCTCGAGCTGATGACTCCCGGTTGTTACAAAAACGGTGACAGAACGGCGGTTTTCTTTCCGGACCAGCTCTTCCGCTATGTTTTCCAGGCAAAGCAATCCCTCTTCCCAGCTTGCAACAGGATAAATCAAAGGGTAGTCAGGCAATCTTGTCTCCGGTCTCTCCATCCTGACATAGGGGATACCCCATTGTTCACACAGCTGACGCAAGGGAGCAAACACTGCCCCTCTGGAAGGATGGGCCGCATCCACAACTGCTCTGCACTCAAAAGCTGATAAAAAACTTTGTAATTCACTGAAGGATTTATCTTTCTGATATTCACCGGAAGGCTGAATTATCCGGACAAGATGTTCCCTGATTTCCAGGTGGGTAAACTGGATATCCTGAGTTGCTAAAATCGAAGCGATCTCCCGTGCAGCTGCTGTTTCCCCCAAAAGAAATATCATCTATCAATACCTCCGTCAGTCCACATCTAATCCGGCACATGGTAAAGCCCTCCACCAAGTGAAGGGCATATCTCTTACCAGTCAGCCCATCCATAACAAATTCAGCAAATAAATTAAAAAGTACAATAGATCGCATTTATCTTAACATGAGCACTTTCCCTGGTCAACTGAATGGCTGTATGATCAACAACGTTATATCTCCAATATCTAATATTTCACAGCTGTGAATACGGCATGTTCGGTTACAGTCTGGACACCGTTATAGGGGGCATAATCAGTAGATGGTGTAAATTGAAGAACATAGGGATTCACCCCGCCCTGAGTGGCTGTCGTGAAAGCAAATGTACCGCCAGTCTGGGCTGCAGCCGGAACCTCCATATAAGATGCCAACAAAGGATGGGTTACTCCTACACCTGCTGTCAGGCCATCAACCAACGAACCTGTCTGGGTTTCCTGAACCCGACAGGCATTAGCAATTTGGGCAGCAGTGCTGGCATCAGCTTTAACTGCTGATTCAATCCTGACATTGGTGAATTTTGGAATGGCAATTGCCGCCAAGATAATGATAATGGCGATAACTACAATAACTTCGATCAGTGTAAAACCTTTCTCCTTGTTTCTTGTGGTGAACATGATTACTATTCCTCCTTCATAGCTTTGGTTTGATGTACAATTATACTGGGTTGTATTATGCCTGTCGCATTGTGCCTGTCGAGTTCAGTTTCTGCGCTATTACCAATATTTTTCACCTCCTCTGTCCTGTTGAATTTAATATTGTAAATTTTTACCTT
>DATMYJ010000162.1:0-2610 GCA_035561015.1 Desulfitobacteriaceae bacterium
ATAATTAATACAGGATATTGTCTGCTTCTGTCCCTTGTTCTTTATGGTAAATATCAGTAAAAGGATTTGATTCTCCTGAAAAAAATTGTAATGATCAAATCAAGGTTTATTGATTTAAAGCAGTTATTTTTAAAGCGGTTATAAAGGAGGAGGAAGAGGATAAGATGGAAAAGCCCAAAGATATGATTGTCTGGATTACTGCCGTTATTCTTGCTCTGGGTGTATTTGCCTCCGCATCAATCGTTACGTATGGTTTGATTAAAACCAGGCTCGTGCCCAATACGATAACAGTCACCGGATCAGCCAAAAAGCAAATCAAGTCGGACTATGTGATCTGGAGAGCCTCCTTCAGCAGACAGGCAGCCAATATTTCGGATACCTATGAAGCTCTTCAAAGTGATCTTGCTAAGGTTAAGCAATACTTGGCCGATAATGGCTTAACTGAGAAAGATTATACCGTATTTTCGGTTACAACCAATGTTATAAATACAATTCTTCCCAATGGCAATTATTCCAATATTATTGAGGCTTACAGATTGACCCAGGATGTGGAGGTGCGCTCCAGCGATGTCGATAAAATCACAGTCATTTCCAGAGAGTCAACCAAACTCATCCGGGACGGGGTAGAATTACAATCCATGCCTCCCAGCTACTATCATACTAAAATCGCCGATTTGAAAGTTGATATGCTGGCACTTGCTACCCAGGATGCCAAACTCAGGGCCGAAAAGATAGCTGGAAATTCCGGGGCGAAACTTGGCCGGCTGAGAACAGCCAAAATGGGGGTTTTCCAGATAACTCCTCTTAACTCAGAAGAAATATCGGATTATGGCATTAACGATACCACGTCGATCGATAAAGAAATCATGGCTGTAATGAACTGTGTATTTGCAACAGAATGAGGCTTATTACTTGTTATGCAGCCCTTTGCGGCACTTTATGTCCTTCTCCTTGCTATCCTGGGGCCGGTGCTTGCCAAAGAGTCCCGCTGGGTTTATAACCGCCTGCGTCCCCTCTTCAGATGGCCGGAATTAAAAGCAAAAAGAAAGCATAAATATGCAGCACCCAAGCCGGATGCCAACAATCCCGGTTAAAGTATTCACTGAAAATATAGTTATCACTTAAAGTTTATGGCGGGAAATCAGAAAGTTCAGCCGAAACTTGGCAGTACAGGTTACAAAGGAGGATGTAGATGGCCGGTAAAATCAAGGTGCTTCTGAAAAAAATTGGGCCAGGTATCATTACCGGCGCTTCTGATGATGACCCATCGGGTATAGCAACTTATGCTCAGACCGGGGCTATGTTCGGCTATAGTCAGTTGTGGCTGTCGCCTATTTCCTGCATTTTTGCGATTGCGATCCAGGAAATGTGCGGCCGGATTGGCCTGGTTACCGGCAAAGGCCTGACTGGGGTCATGAAAGACAGCTATCCCAAAGGGATTATCTATTCGGCTATCACTATGCTGTTTATCGCCAACACTATCAATATTGGCGCAGACCTGGGGGCAATGGCAGCGTCTGTCCAAATGATCTTCGGTTTTTCTTTTATTTTCTGGATCCTGTTTATGACCGCCTTAACCCTTGTGCTGGAAATCTTTATTGAATACAGGCGTTACTCCAAAATCCTGATATGGCTTACTATTTCCCTGTTTGCTTACTATATTACCGCTCTTGTTATTCATCATGACTGGGGAGCAATCATCAAGGGTACGTTTTTCCCAACCATAGATTTTTCCCGGGATTCCATACTCAATATTGTAGCTTTTTTGGGGACTACTGTTTCTCCCTATCTTTTTTTCTGGCAAGCTGACGAAGAGGTGGAACAGGAGATAATTGAACATAAAATAGAGGCTATTGGCAAGGGGAGACCGCAGATCAACAGCCAGGATGTAGCAGGAATGGAGCTTGATACGATCTTGGGAATGATTTATACAGCTTTGTCTGCTTTCATGATTGTCATAACCACGGCAGGCACCCTTCATGTTGCCGGCATAACCTCTATCAATACTGCTCCTGAAGCGGCCCAGGCTCTGAGACCATTGGCCGGGGATTTTGCCTATCTGCTGTTCGCCATCGGGATTATTGGGACAGGACTTTTGGGGGTGCCGGTTCTGGCAGGATCATCCTCATATGCTATATCTGAAATCATTGGCTGGGAAACTGGCTTGGGTAAAAAACTCAAAGAGGCTCACGGATTTTACGGAGTAATCACCATAGCCACAATTATCGGACTTTCCATAAACTTCATCGGTATCGATCCGATGAAAGCCCTCTATTATGCGGCGGCTGTCAACGGCCTGATGGCTCCGCCCCTGATGCTGATTATCTTATTTGTTGGAAACAACAAGACGATTATGGGGGAATACGTTAACAAGTTGTGGGCCAATGTCTTAGGCATAATTGCGACATTAGTGATGGGGGCTTCGGGAATTTTATTACTGGTTAATCTGCTTTGAATATTACTATTGGAATGTCTGAACATCTCTGGTTAAAAGGCTAAGCAGGTCCAGGTCCAGAAAGTTACGGTGGACATTAAAATGCGTGACAGCGATTGTGACTGTGGAGGATAACAAATTGATGCCAGCCTCCCTTTCGAGGCTGGCATCAAATA
>DATMYJ010000163.1:0-15899 GCA_035561015.1 Desulfitobacteriaceae bacterium
CTTTATATATACTTGTTTGACCGGCATATATTCAGTTTCGCCAGTGTAAACATTTTTTGCTAGAACCAATTCACCATCATATATCTCATCAATTCTCTTATATCCACCTTTAGTATGAACAAGGGTCTCACCGGAGAAACAGCCAGCTTCTAAATATTTAAGAGCTGTTTCTGCTGCATCATCAGATATACCGCTGGTACATAATTCTGCTTTTAAAACAGTTCTCGAAAAATCAAATTCAAAACCATCAGTTGTAGTCAGCTTTAAATTATCACCTGATCTGAAAGCTGATTTAACTATTTCAAATATCCTCTCAGTGTTGCTTTTCAAAGAGTTTTTAATTGATGAAACTGCCTCATCCATAATTTTAATTACCTGCGGCAGAATCTTCTCGAGAATTTTAGCAGCACCGAAAAGGGCAACATTGAGCACGGCATCTGTCATAATCCGTTTTGCTGCTGCAGGATCACCTGTTTCATAATATGTTTGGGCTAGTTTAATCGTTTCCCCTATGGTATAAAGATTGACCAAAAGCAAAGTTCCCCACAATATTCCAATAAGTGGATTAGTTGCAGTGAGAATGGAAATCGACAACATGGTCACATCTATTATTGTCATCATTATTGTCGTTAATGTTGCTAATGCTACTATTACATTCAAGGCCGCTGAGCCACCGGCCAGTCCACCTGAGATCATATAGGCCGCTGACCCGGTTTTCTCATCCAAAACGATATACCCGGAACCCTGCCAGTTATAGTACCGGATCTCCTCGGCCGGGACAATCACCGTTCTGCCGTTATTGACAGCTGCTTTAATATCATTTTTAACACTATTGACAACATTGAGCTTGCTGATGACACTGCTGAGATTATCTTTGGTTACAGTATAGAGCGGAATTCCTTGTTGGTTGGCTTCGCTTAGAATCTTGATGGTCGATACGGATGGTACATTTAATATTTGCTCATAAATACCGTGTTCCAGAGCAGAACAGGCAATTCCCGAGCTTATCATATAGGATTTTTCGTTTTCTTTGCTGCCATTTAAGCTGACTACGCCAAAGGTGTTAGCGTCGACATCAATGTTAAACGAGCCTGAGCTCAGCTCAACTGGCACCATGAAGAGATAGCTTACCTTGGTCCCGTATCCTGTCATCGCCTCGCTTAGCAACCGGGTTGCTTTGACTTGGGCTTCGGTTGCGATAATCTTACTGATAGCATCAACCTGGCCAAAATAGATATGCGCTGCGGCATTTAAGATTTCACCTGTAATTTCAGTAGAATAGATGTTTTTTTCATTCATTGCTGCCTGGGCATTACTAAGCTTAGCTTTGGTATTTTGCATCTCCTTCTCGGAGGTTTGGCCATAATTCAGTCCAATACTGTAGATACTGCCGGCAGTTACTGCATTGGTTATATTTTCTCCGTTTAGGGTGATAGTGAATTGCTGACGGTAGCCCAGTCCAACGGGTTTTCCTACGGCAATGGTTTCCTCATCTGCCTTGAGCTGCGGTTTTAGCTGGACCAGATAAGCAGGAACGTTGAAAATACCCCCATACTGGTTGATAAGATCGGCATCTTCAGTCGTGGCTGCTGCCCAGGATAAGGTTAAATTTTTCCCATATAATGCTGCGGCTTTACTGCTATACTGAAAATCTGCACTCCCGCCAAAGTTCAAACCAAAAGGATCGGCTCCTTTAAGCGAAAACATCACCTGATCGGCATGATTATCAGCAATAGCAACAGACTCTTCCTGAACTTCAACTGTCTTGTAAGGCAGGCTTAATGGCAGAAGCCCCAGGTTTTCCGGGATAATCTTAGATCCGCCATAGATTTGCTCAAATGTCGTCTGTGTAAGGCCGTTGTCTGTAATATATTGATTGATATGCTGTTCTGCAGTCGCCAGCAGGGCTGAGGCTTCTGCACTCTGAATATTTGTTTTGGCCCAACCGTCGGCCGAAGTTTCTCCAAGATTTTGTAACAGAGATTTGCAGGTTTCTCCGCTTAGTCCGGTGATCTCCTCCAGGTTTATTCCGGTCAATTTCTCATATTGCTTGAAACTGGGGTCGAGAGGAAGCCAGACTTTTTGCCCGGTCATGGCTCCCGTGCCCCGGTAGTTTTCATATGGGACATAGGCTTCGACCCAGACATGTTCCAGACGTACTGCCGAAATCACACCGCCTGATACCAGAGAAACCAGGGGGATGCCCAGGGAGCCCAGGGCCTTGACTGCGGCTTCCGCTGTTTCCGTGCTGGTCCAGCCCTGGACTTTCTCAATCGGGATATCCACTGTACCCCGGACATAACGGGCCGGTATTCCTTTATAACGCAGCAGGGAGATAAGCAGGGAGGCTTGGTCGTAATCATTGCCTGCCATCTGCTCCAGCGTTCCGGTTGAGCCTTTGCGTGAGCCGCAGTAGGGCTCAAAGTTGACATTGTTGCGGACGTACTCATAGATGCCGGCCGGGGTGTTCAAACTGTCGGCCAAATCTTTGATTGCTTGGGTAAAGTTAACTTCATCATTTTCCGCCAGGTCTTCAGTGGTGGGTGTTATAGGCAGGGCCGAGGCTGTGTTATCAGAGCTGCTTCCCATATAGGCAGCAGAGATCGCGGCCCCGGTGGCCGGGGCGGGTGGGTTAACACTGACATTGTTATGTGGCAGGGTTCCCAAAGGCTGGGCAGCCTGTTCCGGGTTGAGCAAATTGTTGATTTCGGCGATCTTTGTTTTTAATATTTCCAATTGAGCTGTGTTTTGAGCGGCGTCTTCCGGAGCCGTACTTCCGTCTTTTAAATCTTTTAAGACGGCGGCGATCTCATCCAGTTTGTCAAACAGGACGGTAAAGCTATCCAGATTACTATCCAGCTCGGCTTTGAACTTGTTATGTCTGTCCCAGGCGTTTGGGGCATTGAGTTTCTGCAGGGTCTTTTCGTTTTCGGCCAGCTCGCTGCTGATGCCTGCCCGAATATCTTTTAGAGCCAGTTTGGCGTCTTTGATATCGGTTTTCAGCTGACTTAAGTCTCCGCTGTCCAAGTCGATCTGAAACTTTTCTACCCAGATGCCGAGTTCAGCTGAGAAGCTGCCCAGTCTGGTTTTAGCTTGGGATTTGCCGGAGTTTTCGGTGCTGGAAGTACTCTGGTTCTGGATCATTTGGTTCTCTGTCTGAGCCTGTTGTGTTTGCAGTAATTGCTGGGCTTGCTCTGCTGCCGCCAGCTGGTTGATTGGCAGGGCGAAGGTAAAGGTAAAGGCCGCCAAAACAATCACAGCCATATATTTTAGGAAAACATTTCTTTTCTTCATCTGGACCATCCCTCCATCTTTTGCGTGGATTTTTGTTTCCGAAATTCTGTACCGGCTTGTTATGATGCAACGTGGAATATAAATCTTGTTATATAGCAGGATGCAGGGCAGACATAACTGCCGTAATCTGCCTGACAGGAAAACACCCGGCAGAGAAGGTTGCAGCAGATTTGCTGTGTTAACCGCTTTTCCAGCTGTTACTCTTTACACGTCTACCGGGTTACCTGAATTTCAGCCGTGTCGAATTGCAGCATGCCGGTTAAGGTATCATAATAGGCATCAACCGTAACAGGGTATTGAGCTGAAGTCTCAGGTAGTTTCAGAAGTACCCGGAAGGTGTATTCCTGACCGGTTGCCGTATTGAATTGCCAGGCTGAATTTTCCTCTATTACCGGTGTAACCCAGACGATTTCCGAATCCGGAGGAATATTCAGTTGGATTTTGGCGCCGATAGCGGTTTGGGCGGCTGCCTTGATTTCCAGCTCGGCCAATCCGCTGTTTGTTTCATTTGCCGGTGCAACCTGCTCAACCGCTGTTTTTAAGATGCTTTGGGCATTACCCGTACAACTGCCCAGATTAAAGGAAAACAAAACCGATTTGCCGTTTTGATAAGTATAGGTAACAACCCCGGGATAAGTGGCAGTGGTGGCATTTTCCTGGATCGCGGCTATCTGCGTGCCGCCATTGAGCTCGACATTTTGGATTTTGCCTGCTCCGTTAAGATTTATGGCTCCAAAAGCTGAATCCGCCGGAAAATTAATGCTGAAATCACCTAAGACGGCATTGCCGGTATATTTAACCCCGTTGACTCCCAGGTTTTTCAGATTGTCCCCGTTGGCATCCATGGTGGCGATAAGGCCTTTGCCGCCGGCAACTTCGGCAGCAAGCTCCTGATCGTCATCCCCGATTAAGGGCAGTTTGCTGTCCAGCAGCATGTAGATATTATATTTGCCGGTCCGCAGTTCGCTCATGAAAGATTCCCGCGTATTGACAATTGTGTAATAGACCTGCAGCTCATTTAAGGTATTTTGAGCCAGGCTAATATTGCTCTGACTTTCCGCCCAGACCAGTACCCGGGGGCGCACTGCCTGAGCGAGGGTTGTTTCGTAGGGATTTTCCACCATTAGATAGCTGCTGGCCAGGGATACTTCTGTCCCGTCAGCAAGCAGGGCATCCAAGACAACCATGTACGTCCCGGTCTCCAAAGGATCATGGTTCCAGATTTTCTCCGAGGTTTCACCTGCTGCAATATCCAGATTGACGGCAGTGCTAAGTATTCCCAGGACACTTGCTGTTGCCGTGTCAACGATGCGGATGCGGGCAGTGGCATTGTTGAGGGCAACATTTCCCGTGTTATTGATGGTGCAGGTGAAATAGACTTCATCTGCCGGATAAATATTTTTTTGTCCAATCTGCAGGCTGCCGCTGATCCCGGCTATCCCTTCGGCCAGGGCGCTGATTGCCAGGCTGGCAGTATTCTCTGCCAGTTTGGTCGTTCCATCATAAACTTCTATGGTTACTGTATACTGGCCGGGAATATTCTTTTCTGTGTTCCAGAGTATACTTGTACTTGTTTGTTGTGAGGGCAAGATCTCCGGCAGAGTTTTCTCTGTACTTTGGATAACTGTACCGTCTGCAGCACAAATTTTTGTTACGACAGTCAGATTTTCAGCAATTTTATTTGTGCTCTTGTTCTGGACGGTTACACAGATATTGACATCCTGATCTGCGCTGTATTCCTGTTTGTCGGCGGTTACAGTCGCGGAAACTCCGGCATCGGCCGCGATCTCAAAGCCGGCCTCGGCGATGGAAATTACTTTGGTCCCTTCAGACCAGGTGATTCTGGCTTTATAGGAGCCTGTTATGGCTGTGCCGGTATCCCAGAGGAAATTCATTGTCTTGGTTTCTCCGGCTTCCCAGTTGCCCACAGCTTCATTGCTCAGGCATGTAACCAAGACTCCCCCGGCGTCCAGGATTTCGGCTTTTCCGGACAGGGTGGCAGGATAGCTAGTAAGATTGCTGGAGATATTGGTAATAGTTACCTGTTCATTGGCTGTGTAGTTAGTCTTATCTGTAGTTACCGTGGAATCTAAGGTATCCATACTGACCGGGATTACCAAGTCGGGGAGTGTTAGAGTTACGGTTGTATTATTTTGATCCAGGTAGGTCAATTTTGTATTTTTTGTCAGAGGCACAGTGGTGTCGGCTATCAGATCTGTTCCCGTGTATGCCAGTTTAAATGAAAGATCTTCTGCCATCAACAGCCGCTCCAGCGTCCACTGCAGTGTCTTGCTGCCATCGGTATTAGTAACTGTGCTGGTTGGAGCCGGAACGATTGCCGAAGGATCGACCGTCATGTTGCTTGCCGGTAAAGTTGTTTCCAAGACAACATTCTGGCCTGCTGTATTGAATATTGCTCCTGCCAGTCCTGACATCAGGGCATTTAAGTCCTGGATTGATGGACTATAAGCATATTTTCCTCCGCTGATTTGGGCAATTATACTCATCAGGTATTGGTCAGCTTTTGCTCCCAGGGCAATGGTGTAGATCCTATAGCCTTTCGCTTTCGCTTCATTAGCTTTGTTGATTGCTCTGGTCCTGTCCGATTCGCCATCGGAAAGAAGCAGGATTATTTTGTCTCTGTCAATAGAACTCTTCTGATCCAATATCTGCATAGACTTACTCAATCCTGAGGCAATATCTGTACCATCCCAGGGAGAAAAGGGGGTTTGGCTGATTCTTGTTTTCAGCAGTTCCATATCCCCGGTTAAATCCTGTTGAATCCAGACACTGCCGGCAAATTCAACTGCTGCTCCCCGGTCCTGTGTCTGCAGGAGATCGACAACATTCAGGGATGCCTCTTTGGCAATATCAATTCTCCATGGTTTGGTATAGGTATAATCTTTATCCCCCCATTCCATGCTTCCTGAATCATCCAAACAGAAGATCAAGTCGATTGGCTTTCTTTGGGTTGTTTCCGGGGTTCCTTCCCCGCTTAATTTAATTTGCGCGCTCACGGAATCCGGGCCGGGGTATAAGAGGGTTTTGCTCAGGCTCTGAGTGGCATCGATTCTTGTCGGCGGCAGCGTGGGTTTTACCTGAAAGATAACTTCTCCTTCAGACAGTTTGGTTTCAGCTTCAAAGGCCTCTGCTTTCAGAGTGTAATTTCTACTGGTCTTAACATCAGGTGTAAAGGAACTGAATTCCAGAAGGTTTAGGGATTCTTCTGCCTGGCACAGGACAGTTTTGGTTTCCGTCCTGACTTCCTCTGACCCATTTGTAATAGTAAGCTTTAAATTTAGGGTCTGGTCGATATTGGCAGCTGTAAATATTGTGGCTGCAGTCCTTACCTGGCCCCCCTGGCCTACTGTGGTATACTGGGGATCGGTGGTCAAGCAGATAGCGCTTACCCGGAAAGAGGGGTTGATCACAAACGCTTTTTCTGCTGTCGCCAGGATTCGGCCGCTCGCCTTATCCTTGACCTGGACAATAACCGCATAGTCTCCCGGCAGACTGCTTTGGGTATTCCAGCCCGGTAACCCATCGGTCTGGACAGATATGATACTGCCGTTCTTCTGTTTGACGAAATAGAGCAGCTCGGCTTCAGCAGGGTTATAAGTACACTCTGTCTGGATGGCAAAGGTTTCAAAAGCCTCAAAGCTGTAGCATTCGGTTGCTGTGCCCTCGACATCCTGTAGCAGCTTGATAGTTTGAATAGTTGTCTCAGCCTGATTCACGTCAGTCTGAATGGCCCGGAGAGCCAGGGCAGTCAGATAAGGGCTGCCATACCAGCAGCCATCCCCGCTTTGAATGTTCAGGATCAAAGAATCCACAGCAGCGACTGCTTCCGGGCCTACTGTGGTCAAAACAGCCTGGTAAGACAGGAGCGTGGCTGCTATTGTTTCGACGTCTGTTCCCCAGGTTGTATCAGGCTGCTGTACTGAGACCAGATATTCCCCGGCTTTTCTCAGGGCGGTATGCAAATCAGGGGCTGTCGTGTTTGTTTTGGTCTGGAAGGAACTCAAAGCAATTGCCGCCTGAGCCGTTAAGGAAATAACCGAATTCTGATTCCCGGTAAAAGACCAGGAACCATTGGTCTGTTGTCTCTGTATCAGGTAATCGCCGGCTTTATGTAAAACTGCTGTCTCGGTATCGGCCTCGGCTGCCAAGGAATTCATCACTATGATCGTATCAAGGATATCGCTTTCATACCCTGGGGCAATGCCCCAGCCGCCGTCCTGATTTTGGCTGGCAAACAAAGCATTTTTCATGGTGTTATGCTTGTCCGCATTTAGGATCAGGGGCAATACTCTGGCCCCCATATCATTGTTCAGAATTGCCAGATTTTCTGCCCAGAGAGCTGCTTTCTGCAGATTATCTGCTGCTAAATTATTTTGATGCAAATAAGCACATGCTTCACTGGTGTCGACAAAAGCTGTCTTTTCAATTCCCCAACTGCCGTCGTTATTCTGATTCTGCTGCAGCCAAGCCAGGGCTTTTGTTAACCCGCTTTCCGGTACTGTTTCCCCAGCATATGCGGCAGTAGGGCTACCGGATACGGCGGTGATTATCAGGATCAGAAGGAAGAGCCAAAATTTCTTGCTGCATCTGTTTACGAAAAACATTTCTTTCAGACTCCTTTGCTAACATTTTACAATTTATCTTATTATTAGATTAAAAGTAATACAAGGATAAAAAAGACAGTATTGTGCTGTATTTTGCCATATTCTGTCGACCAATCAGTTACCACTGTCACATTCATCTCGAATCCTGAGTTAATTAGTCCAAAATCAGCTCTTGCGCAATGAATTTAGGAAACCTGAGCAGATGGATCATGCAGAAGGATTATATTGATTGATTAAATGACGAAAAAATAACCCCGGCGTGCTTGCCGGGGTTTTGTCTATTTCACATTTCTTCACTTTTCTTCACTTTTGTCGCCGGTAATGATAGCAGCTTCCCTGAAGACGTTTTTCCAGTTGCGCTTTTGGTTTCTTCATCTGTCTGAGTGAGCCGCATAATAGTCAATTTAGCCTGAAATAACGATTTATAACATTCCTTAGCCAAATCAGCTAAATGAGCACATCCGTACTCCAGACCCACAGCGGCTGTTATTTTCTTCCCAATATCGGGTCCGAAGCGTAAACCAGCCAGATTGGGGATAAGTGATTCACACCCGGGGCAGTCTTCATGGGGCGTTCTGCGGAACCCGCGCCTGGCAGTCAGGATTTTGAAAACAGCCAAATCTACCGTTAAGGTCAGATACATTTCCTGATAACTATCGAGAAAAATACCGTTGACCGTTGCTACTTTATTGTCCTCTGTCGTGATACTGACAGTTATTGACCTGTTGAAAATATTCATGGCAACCTCACTTTTCAATCTTTATTCCTGCTGTGGTTATTCTGATTATAATCTCTGCTCAGGATAAAGCCCAGCATTACCGGGAAAGCTCCTGGCGGAGAGGCGATATCGCAGCCGGAATGTTCTCAGCAGTCACAGGTTATTTGGGTGATCAGGAGAAGTCCTTTTTACGGATATCAGGAATGTTTGCTATAATAGAGAAGAAGAGGTTAATTTCCGGGTAAAGGTTAAGTCCAGGGCATTGAAGGGAAAGCAACAATGAATATATTATCAGCAGAAAATTTAAGCAAGTCCTACGGCAGCAAGACCTTGTTTCAGGATATCACATTTGGCATAGACCATGCCGACAAGATCGGGTTGATCGGCATTAACGGCACCGGCAAATCGACACTCTTGAAAATCCTTGCCGGCCGGGAAATCCCGGATCAGGGTAAAGTTACTGCCGGCAGTACTGTCCATATTGAATATCTGGCTCAAAATCCTGATTTTCAGAATGGAACAACTGTCCTGGAACAAGTCTTCCGGGGTAATTCCCCGGTGATGCAGCTGCTCAGGGAGTATGAGTATGTCCTGGAGAAGCTGCAGCAAAACCCTGAAGAAAAAAAGCTGCAGCAAAAACTGCTGTCATTGAGCCAGCAGATGGATGAGCGAAATGCCTGGCAGCTGGAATCCGAAGCTAAGGCCGTCTTAACCAGACTGGGGATTGTGAATTTCGCGGCTCTGGTAGAGCAGCTTTCCGGAGGGATGAGAAAAAGGATTGCTTTGGCCAGCGCCCTGATTACTCCCGCGGAACTGCTGATCCTCGATGAACCGACCAATCATATTGATCAGGAAACAGTAGAATGGCTGGAACAATATTTGAATCAGC
Source organism: Desulfitobacteriaceae bacterium (assembly GCA_035561015.1). Taxonomy (GTDB): domain Bacteria; phylum Bacillota; class Desulfitobacteriia; order Desulfitobacteriales; family Desulfitobacteriaceae; genus UBA2264. The sequence continues at coordinate 9,527 of DATMYJ010000163.1, forward strand.
GCAAAGGAGCCCTGCTTCTGATTACCCATGACCGCTACTTTTTGGACAGAGTGACTACCAAGATTTTTGAATTAGACCGGGGCAGGCTCCATGTTTATAATGGCAACTACAGTGTTTTTCTGGAGGCCAAGCTGGTGCGTCTGGAGCAGGAACAATCCCAGGAAAGCAAAAGGCAAAATCTTTTCCGCAACGAATTAGCCTGGATGAAACGAGGGGCCAGAGCCCGCACCACCAAGCAGAAAGCCAGGATCGAGCGTTTTCAAAAATTGAAAGAGGCCAAGCCCGAGGCGAATTCGGATAAAATAGAAATTACGGCAGGCAGCAGCCGGCTGGGCAAAAAAGTAATCGAGCTGAAGCACATCAGCAAACAGTTTGCCGATCTGTTGGTCATTGATGATTTCAGTTATACAGTAGCCCGGGATGACCGTATCGGCATTATCGGCTGCAATAGCTGCGGCAAGACCACCCTGCTCAATCTGCTGGTGGAACGCCTGAGTCCGGACCAGGGGACGCTGGATATTGGCGAAACGGTTAAAATCGGCTATTTTTCACAGGAAAATTCGGAAATGAACGGGGAAGTCCGCGTCATCAATTATCTGAAGGAAGCTGCCGAAGTCTTGAAAACAGGAGATGGCGGCGTAATCACTGCCTCCCAGATGCTGGAGAGATTTCTCTTTCCGGCAGATTTGCAGTGGTCTCCCATAGCCAAGCTTTCCGGGGGAGAAAAAAGGAGGCTTCATCTGCTGCGGATCCTGATGGGCGCTCCCAATGTCATCCTGCTGGATGAGCCGACAAATGATCTGGACATTCAAACCCTGACGATCCTGGAGGACTATCTGGAGAATTTTTCCGGAGCGGTGATTACAGTTTCCCATGACCGCTATTTTCTGGACCGCACGGCAGAAAAAATCTTTGCCTTCAAGGACAAGGGGCAGATCGTCTGTTATACTGGGAATTATTCGGAGTATGTGGAGTATGCCAAAGAACAGCCGGAAACAGAGAAAGAAAAAAGCAATTCACTCAGCAAGCCTCGGGAGGCAAAAGACACCGGGTCAATGCCTTTGAAAAGCGCAGAAGCGGAAGGCAGGAAAGGTAAATTGCTCAAATTCAGTTTTAAAGAGCAGAAAGAGTATGAGGAAATAGATAATCTGATCGCTGAAACAGAAAAAACCCTGCAGGAGGTCAATGAGCAAATCAACCTTGCGGGCGGAAGTTATACCTTATTGCAGGAACTCGTCAAAGTACAGCATGAACTGGATGGGAAACTGGAAGAGCAGATAGATAGATGGGCTTACCTCAATGAGTTGGCTGAAGAGATCAACCGCAATAAGGGGAACGGCTAAACTAAACGACCCTGGTTGTCCACTGTTCCAGATTCCAGACGTCTGTGATCCAGTCCTCATAGAACTCCGGTTCATGGCAAACCAGCAAAACTGTGCCTTTGAATTCTTCAAGGGCCTTTTTCAATTCTTTTTTGGCATCAATATCCAGATGGTTGGTGGGTTCGTCCAGGACCAGCCAGTTGATCTCCTGCAACATGAGTTTGCAGAGGCGGACTTTGGCGTTTTCTCCTCCGCTTAATACCACCATCTTGCTGGAGATATGCTCGTTGGTCAGGCCGCACCTGGCCAGGGCCTGCCTGGCTTCATAATTCGTTAGTCCGGGATATTCATTCCAGATTTCCTCCAGAGCGGTACGGGTGTTGCTGCGGCTGCTTTCCTGCTCAAAATAGCCGGGGCAGAGATAGTCGCCAAGTTCGACTTCGCCGTTGACAGGAGGAATAATTCCCAGCAGGGTTTTGAGCAAGGTTGTTTTACCCAGCCCATTCATCCCCCGAATGGCGATCTTTTGTTTTCTTTCCAATTTTAAATTCAGGGGACTGGTTAAGGGCTCATCATAACCAAGGACGAGCATACTGGCTTCGAAGATGACCCGTCCGGGAGTCCGCGCTTCTTTAAATTTAAAAACAGGTTTGACTTTCTCTTTGGGTCTTTCTAAAATCTCCATTTTATCAAGCTGCTTTTGGCGGCTTTTAGCGCGGCCGGTAGTCGAGAAGCGGGCTTTGTTCCGGGCAATAAAATCTTCCAGGCGATCAACTTCTTTTTGTTGTTTCTCATAGGCCTTAAGCTCATGGGCCTTTTTGACCTCGTGAAGCTGTTTGAATTGCTCATAATTCCCTGTGTAGCGCGTGAGGACAGCATTTTCAACATAGTAGATGACATTGATGACCTCATTAACAAAGGAAATATCATGGGAAACCAGGATGAAAGCGTTCTCATACTCTTTCAGGTAGCGGCTCAGCCACTCGATATGCTCGGCATCCAGGAAGTTCGTGGGCTCGTCCAAAATCAAAATCGTCGGGTTTTGCAGTAAGAGTTTGGTCAAAAGAACCTTGGTCCTTTGTCCTCCGCTCAGATCAGCCACATCTTTATCCAGGCCTATCTCCCCTAATCCCAAGCCGTTGGCCACTTCTTCGATTTTGGCATTAATGATATAAAAGCCGTTATGCTCCAAAATCGTTTGGATTTCGCCGACGTCTTCCATCATTTTCGTGACCTGCTCTTCCGGGGCCTCAGCCATCTTGTCATATAAGTGCAGCATTTCGGCTTCCAGGTCAAACATCGTCTGGAAAGCTTCCTGTAAGACATTGCGAATGGTTTTCCCTTTGCTCAGAACAGCATACTGGTCCAGGTAACCGACAGTCACGCGGTTGGACCATTCGACTTTTCCTTTGTCAGGGATAGTTTTCCCGATAATAATATCTAAAAAGGTGGATTTTCCTTCGCCATTAGCCCCAATTAAGCCGACATGTTCCCCTTTTAGGAGGCGAAAAGAGGCGTCTTCTAAAATTTGCCTGCCGCCAAAGCCATGGGTCACGTTTTCAACACTCAGTACGCTCATCAGTATCTCCCTTTTTCGTAATTTCAGGTTACCCTTTATAATAAGAAATAAGGGCTAAGAAGTCAAAGGCTAAACCCTTTACAAGGGCGCAAATCCTCAATACAATAGCAAAAGGATGATAAGAAATTCATATATTAATTCAAGGGTCGGAGGTATTCGTACTTGACACAGGATATTAATATAAAGCAAAAGAAGCAAGAGGACTGCTGGCAGGCCGAGGTTGGCCGAGCAGCGCAGGGCATCCGGCGGCGGGTCCTGGAACATACTGTGAAAAATAATGGCGGTTATCTGAGTCAGGCTTGTTCAGCCGCGGAGATTTTGGCAACTTTATATCTCCGGGTCATGAATCTGGCTCCCCTGGAGCAGCCCCTGGCCCCGAGGCCTTTTCAGGGGGTTCCCGGTCCCGGGCAGCAGGAAAACCTGACCGGCTCCTGCTTCAACGGTGCGAAAGGCCCGCAGTGGGATCGTTTTTTTCTCTCCCCCTCGCAATATTCCCTGGTTCTTTATGCTGCCTTGATTGAGGTGGGGCGGATGATTCCGGAAGGACTGGACAGTTTCAATCAGGACGGCAGCACGGTAGAAATGATCGGGGCGCAACATTCGCCGGGGCATGAAATCATGTCCGGCTCCCTGGGCCAGGGAATCAGTCAGGCCGCCGGGATCGCCCTGGGGCGCAAGCTCAAAGGGGAAAGCGGAAAGGTCTGGGTCTTCATGTCCGATGGCGAGTTTCAGTCAGGGCAAACCCTGGAGGCTCTGCAAGCTATGGCCTTTCATAAGCTGGACAATATGGGTATCTATGTGGATGTCAACGGTTGTCAGTGTGACGGCCCGATGAGTGCGGTCATGAACATTGAGCCTTTGGAAAAACGACTGGAAGGATTCAATCTCCGGGTTTTCCGGGTGGACGGCCACGATATGGAAGTCTTGGCAGCTCTGGGCCGTCTGCAGTCCGACGGCCGGCCGACGGTTATCTTGTGTGATACCAACAGCAGTCAGGGTTTGCCCATTCTGCAGCAAAGAGCCCCTAAATTCCACTATATCCGTTTCACCCAAGCGGCAGAGCGGGAAGCCTACCGGGAAGCTTTGGCCCAGATGAAGGCAGGCCAGGCAGGGGATCTGAGAGGAGGGACGGCTAAAGGATGGAAATAGTAGCTAAGGCTCATGCCCACAATCTGGTTAAATGGGCCCAAAAGCGGCCCGAGGTTTTAGTCCTTTCGGCAGATCTAACCAGTTCCTCGGAAATCGACTTGTTTCGGGATGCCTATCCGGAGCGTTTCTTCTCCATGGGTATTGCCGAGCAAAATATGCTCAGCTTTGCCGGCGGCCTGGCGCGCGAGGGCTTTAAGCCGTTTATTCATACCTTTGCTGTCTTTATCTACAGACGGGCTTATGATCAGATTGCCATGTCTGTGGCTTATCCTAACCTGCCGGTGACAATGATCGGTTTCCTACCGGGGGTAATGACTCCGGGCGGGGCCTCCCATCAGGCCATTGAGGATATCTCTGTCATGCGCAGTTTACCCAATATGACCATTTTGGAATGCGGTGATGCCACAGATGTGGAATCAGTCCTGGATGCGGCTGACCAGGTCAATGGTCCGGTCTATGTGCGCATGTTACGGGGAGAGATCCCCCGCTTGTTCCCCCAGAACAAACCGCTGCAATTCAACCGGGCCAGGTTGCTGAGTCAAGGAACCGACATTGCTTTGTTTTCCAGCGGAATCTGTACGGAGGAGGCTTTGCGTGCCGTCCAGGTGCTGCAGAAACAAGGTGTGTCTATTAATCATATGCATATTTCTACCCTGAAGCCATTTGACGACCCGGCTGTAATGGAGGCTGTGGCAGAGGCTAGATACGGAGTCATCACTATGGAGAACCACTCGATTATCGGTGGCTTGGGCACAATTTTAGCGGAGAAGATAGCTGAAGCCGGCTTGGGCCGTAAACTTATGCGCCTCGGGATCAAGGATGTTTTCCTGCACGGGGCCAGTAAAGCCTATTTAATGAAAGAATATGGACTTGATGCCATGGCCCTGATTGCGGCAATAGAGAAGTTGCTGAATACCAGCTTCGGTATCCAGGAAAGTGACCTGGCTGCTGTCTATCTGGCCCCTGTCCACAGTGCGGCCAAAGCGGAGGCTCTCTGATGCGGATCAAGTATGACGATGACTTATTGCGCCCGCAGCTTGCGGGAGAACGCTTTTCCGTAGTTTACAGAATATCAGGAACTGAAACTGCGGCTCTGGCGGTGGCCCAGGATATTTGTATCGAACAGACTATTGAGTTTCCGGAAGAATGTGTGCCGGATGGTGCCATTCGCGATTTTATCTTCGGCCGGATAGAAAAAATGGAGAAATATAGGGAAAGCAGGAAGGAAAACGAGGAGCCGGAAAATTTTAAGAATATTACTGCGCAGTGTCTGAAAGATTCATCTGAAAGTAATGCTGCTGAAAGTTATCTGGTGGAGATATCTTATGCTCTGGAAATCTGTGCCGCAGAATTCACCCAGCTGCTGAATGTCGTTTTCGGCAACATCAGTATCAAGCCGGGAATCAGGGTGGAGAAAATCCTGCTTTCTCCTTCTTTACTGGGCCTATTCCGGGGACCGCGCTTCGGGAGAGCAGGGCTGCGGCAGATTTTGCAGGTTCCACAGCGCCCTTTGCTTTTTAGTGCCCTGAAACCAATGGGTTTGTCGGCCAGGGAATTAGCCCGGCTGGCCTACCAGTTTGCTCTCGGGGGAATTGATATCATTAAAGATGACCACGGCCTGAGTGATCAGAAATTTGCCCCTTTTGCCGAGCGGGTAAAGCTCTGCAGCGAGGCTGTGCACAGGGCCAATCAGAAAACAGGACGGAAAACGATTTACGTGCCTAATGTAACGGCCCCGGCCCGCTTCTTCCTGTCCCGTGCTCAGCTGGCCAAAGAATACGGAGCCGGGGGTCTGCTGATAGCGCCAGGGCTGGTAGGGTTTGATAATATGAAAGAGTTGGCCGAAGATGACAGTATTGCCCTGCCGATTTTCAGCCACCCGGCTTTTCAGGGCAGTTATGTTCTGGGTGATGCCGGGATTTCCCACTACGCCCTGTACGGGCAGCTTATGCGGATGGCGGGTGCCGATGCTGTGATCTATCCTAATTTTGGGGGGCGTTTCTCTTTCAATCAAGCCGAATGCCGGCAGATTGGGGAGGGGACCGCTGCGGAGATGGGACATCTTAAACCCATATTTCCTACACCAGGCGGAGGGATTAGCTTTAAGTCTATCCCGGCTTTAGCTGAATTCTACGGCAGTGAGGTAATATTTCTCATGGGCGGCGGTTTGTTTACTTCCGGCGAGGATCTCGTGGAGAATTGCCGTCATTTCCGAGAACTGGTGGAGAAAACCTTCAGCGCTGAATAAATTTATTACAATGAAAAAAATCAGCAGGCATTAACCTCTTTTTATTACAGAAAATCTTATCGCATATATGAAATG
>DATMYJ010000164.1:0-2098 GCA_035561015.1 Desulfitobacteriaceae bacterium
CAAATGGTTTATAATAAAAAGCCGACTCAAAATTTACTATGAGTCGGCTTTTTATTTGGAGATATTGGTAAAATCTGTCTGAATATTGTTTAAATAATGACCATCATATCAGAAACCACGGACCAGTTTTTGCAGATATACTTTAAGTTCCGGGGATATTTCCTCGTTCAGTAAAGAGTATTCAACTGTCGCCTGAACAAACCCCAGCTTGTCCCCGACATCATAACGCCGGCCTATAAAATCGTAGGCCATGATTTCCTGAAACATTCCCAGCTTATGCAGGCCATCAGTTAGTTGAATTTCTCCGCCTTTACCAGGCTGAAGATTCTCCAGGACATCAAATATCTCTGGATTCAAAATATAACGTCCCATAATAGCCAGACGGGTTGCCGGAGCGTCTTGGGGACTGGGTTTTTCCACCAAATCACGTGCTCTGAAAAGTCGCTCTCCGATGCTTTCCCCATCGACAATCCCATACTTATTTGTATCTTCCAGGGGCACTTCCTGAACACCGACAATGCTGGCGCCATGTTGTTCGTAAATGTCGATCATCTGCCGCAGGCAAGGTACCTCTGAAGCAATAACATCATCCCCCAGCAAAACGGCAAAAGGCTCATCCCCGATAAACTTGCGGGCACTAGACACAGCATGCCCTAAACCCAGAGCCTCTTTCTGACGGACATAAAAGATGTCTGTCATGCGCGCAATCTCTTGCACCATATTTAAAAGTTCTGTTTTTTCTTTTTTCTCCAGAAACATCTCAAGTTCTACAGAACGGTCAAAATGATCTTCAATAGCTTTCTTATTACGCCCGGTAACTATGATTATAGCTTCAATCCCTGAGGCAACTGCTTCTTCCACAATAAATTGAATTGTGGGCTTATCTAAGATCGGCAGCATTTCTTTAGGCTGGGCCTTGGTAGCCGGTAAAAAACGCGTACCTAGTCCTGCAGCCGGAATTACCGCTTTTCTGATTTTGCGCATGCACATTCCCCCTTAATTTCACAAAAATCATTAATACCTGCTTCGATTTCTATTTATCCCCTGTGATCTCCTCGACTTTTTCCAAAACCTCATCAACGATCCCGTACTCTTTTGCTTCCTCAGCCGACAGATAACGGTCACGGTCTGTATCAGCCTCGACTTTTTCCAGGGACTGACCTGTTCTTTCAGCTAAAATACGATTTAACTTGGCTTTTGTACGCAATAACTGCTTGGCATGAATCTCAATTTCCGTGGCTTGTCCGGAAATTCCATGACCGCCGATCAAGGGCTGATGAATCAATACCTCGGCATTTGGCAATATTGTCCTTTTACCTTTTTTCCCGGCTGCCAGTAAAAATGCACCCATACTGGCCGCCATTCCGATACAAATCGTATGCACATCGGAACGAACATATTGCATGGTATCATAGATAGCCATACCTGCGGTCACTGAACCGCCCGGGCTATTGATATAAAGAAAAATATCCTTCTCCGGATCTTCAGCATCTAAAAAAAGCATTTGCGCAACGATGAGATTTGCCACATCATCATCAATTCCCCCGCCCAGGAAAATGATACGATCTTTTAAGAGACGTGAGTAAATATCGTAAGAGCGCTCCCCACGATTTGTTTGTTCTACAACCATTGGAACTAAATAACCCATAACTATTCCCTCCTTTAATACAAATATGAGATCATGATATGCTCCCAAGTATGCTTACCAGATATCTTTATTGTAGTACAAAGGTCAGTCAAGGTCAAATATTTTCCCCCCAATAAAACAGCCCTTACAGGCTGTTTTATTCACTGTGGCGGAAGCATACTCTACTGACAGTCTTCCCAGTCTCTATTCAATTTAATTTGCTGTCCTCTTTGCCTTCTTCTTGCAGGCAGAATAATGATGCTGCCGCTTTCCCGGCCTTTTCGGTAGCCAGCATAAATATGTCACTAAAGCCTTGCTCGGCCTCACTGACCGGGATTGTATCTATAGTTTGCAGCAAAACATCATAGAAGATTTGATTTTCATCCTTGAGATAGGGTTCGATCTTAATATCACCATGCACAAAAGTATTATTGATAATAAAACGATAGCCAACCGCAACTGCATCCAGTA
>DATMYJ010000165.1:0-6966 GCA_035561015.1 Desulfitobacteriaceae bacterium
TCCTGCAATTGTTTTTAAATACCTTTTCAACATCAATTTGAATATTGCCATTGATTGAATAATAAAAAGAAGCTGCCCTGAAATAAAACTTCAAGACAGCTCTGTTGCTGTTTTGATATTGATCCGTAAAAATCTATATCACCAGACTGCCTACTGCTCTTTCGCCGGCAGCCTGGCAGAGACCGGAGCAAAACTGCGCCGGTGGAGGGGGCAGGGCCCTATGCGCTCCAAGGCCTGCATATGATCAGCTGTCCCATAGCCTTTATTGTTGTTGAAGCTATATTCCGGATAAACACTGTGCAATTCTTTCATTTTATGATCCCTGGTCACTTTAGCTAAAATTGAGGCTGCAGCAATGCTGGCACTCAGGCCATCCCCGCCAATCAGAGAAAGCTGAGGCAATGCAACAAACGGCAAGTCCAAGGCATCCAACAAAAGATAGTCAGGATGCAATTTTAAACCCTGGAGAGCCCTTTTCATAGCAAGCCTGGTTGCCTCCAGGATATTCAGGGCATCTATTTCCGCCGGTTCGGCGCTGCCCAGAGAATAATCCCGGGCCTGCAGCCGAATTTGAGCACAGAGTTTTTCCCGTTTGCTCTCAGAAAGCTTTTTGGAATCATTTAAACCGGGCAGGAAAAACTTCGGCGGTAAAATACAGGCAGCCGCCACGACCGGGCCGGCTAAGGGGCCGCGGCCGGCTTCGTCCAAACCGGCCAACAGCCTGAAACCCTGATTCCATAACTTCTTTTCCTCACGGAGCAGGTACTGAATCCGTTTGTTCTCCTCCAAATCTGCTTGTTTGTTTCGGAGATGCCTTTCAGCCAGACGGCGGACACCACTGCGTTTGTCTTCAAAACACGCTTTTAAGAAATATTCAGTTGGTTCTTTCCGCAAGGCTTCTGCAACCTCCCGGATATTCAGCTTGGATAACACTTTCAGGTTATCTCCTTTTCTCTTACTTGCCTGGTATTTCCGGTTCGAGCAGATCCATGGTTATCCTGCCCAGATTACCCTGGCGGAATTCCCGGAGCAGTATCTGGGCAGCTTTAAGCGTATCTATCCTTCCACCCTGAAGCAAACAGCCCCGGGCCCGACCGATTGCTTCAAGCGAAATTTTCTCGTTGCCCACATTATATCTTTGTCCCGCCTGCGGGTAATGGACATAAAGCCAATCCAGCAGCCAGGCAGATAATTCCTGCAGATCAAAAACATCATCACTGATTGAACCCACTGCTGCCAGTTTATAACCGACTTCCTGATCATCAAACTTGGGCCACAGCAAACCCGGAGTATCCAGCAAATCGAAAAGGTCATGAATCCGGATCCACTGATTACCCCTGGTTACCCCCGGCTTATTCCCTGTTTTGGCTTGCGCCCCTCCTGTCAGCTGATTAATAAGGGTAGATTTACCGATATTGGGGATCCCGGCCACCATGACCCGGATTGTTCGGGAGCGAACTCCTTTAGCCTTCAGCCCGGCCATTTTGGCAGCAACCAAGCGGTTCAGATTAGGCATGATTTGGGAAACTCCCTCCCCACTGGCTGCACTCAGGGCAATGACAGGGCTTGCTTTGCGCAATTCTGTCAGCCAACGTTTTGTCCAGAGAGGATCGGCCAGATCACTTTTATTAAGAATCAACAGTTTGGATTTCGACCCCAGCAGCTGCGGCAGCAGGGGATTCCGACTGCTCAGGGGCAAGCGGGCATCTCCCAGTTCGATCACAACATCTACCCAGCGCAATTGCTCTGCAAGCAAACGTTTTGTTTTGGCCATATGACCCGGATACCACTGTATATTCATTCTTAATCCTCATATCATTAACACTTAACAATGTTGAACACTAAACAAGCCCTAAATTAATCAAAAAAGAGCTGGATTACTCCAGCTCTTTTATTAGCGACGACGGTCACGAATCCGTGCTGCTTTTCCGGACAAACCACGCAAGTAATATAATTTGGCCCGACGAACAACTCCGCGGCGCGCTACCTCAATCTTGTCAAGCCGTGGTGAGTGGAGCGGGAAAGTCCGTTCGACCCCGACCCCGTATGTTACCCTGCGCACAGTAAAGGTTTCTCGCAAACCTCCACCTTTAATTCTGATCACTACGCCTTCGTAAACCTGAACACGTTCCCTGGCACCCTCAACAACGCGTACGTGGACCCGTACGGTATCTCCAGGCCGAAAATCAGGGAGGTCTTTTCTCATTTGTTCTTCTTCTATCATTTTAATATAATCCATTCAAGTTACCCCCTTCCTTGCCAGATGTTCATAAACTATTCTTAATCAGTCAGAGGACCATCCTTTATCATAGCAAATAATATTTTATCATACCCCGAATCTATGCGCAATATCGATTTAAACTCGAACAGGCAGTCTGCTTGCCTAATGCCCGCGCAAACGATCCAAAATAATTGCCGCTGCCGAACGGACTGAAAGATGATTATAGTCCCCTGGGCCATAGACCGGTTCCAAGATCACATCCGCCTTTTCCACATCTTCCTGCAAGATCCCCCACCCTGTACCGAAAAGCAGAAGAAAAGGGGTATTTTCATTTTCCAGGCGCTGCCGCATGGCCGCATAACCGATGGAATTAACCTGCCTGCGGGCATCAGTCACTACACAGAGGGGGCTGATTCCCTGTTCCTGTTTAATATCAGCCAGAACCTCCGGCAGATCGGCAGCCAGGCGTACCAGCGAAAAAGCCGCCTGCCGGTCCGGATTATACTCCGCGCCGAAGCCTTCCTGCCAGAATCCCATGATCCGCTGGGCCAGTTCTCTCTGCGCCTTGGCCGGATGTACCAGATAATAGCCCTTTACTCCATATGTAGCCGAACAGCGGGCTATATCGTGAATATCCAGATTAGTAATTGAGGTAGCCACAATTTCTTTATTTTTATTGTAGACCGGAGCATGGATCAAAACTACATAAAGCTCTCCCATCCTGATTCCTCCTGCTCTAACGCCGCTTCCGGGGAAGTGGACGAAGATGTTGCCACTTCTCCCGCCAGACAGCTATTTCCACGTTTTCTTCAGCAAGTTCCTCCAGCAAGAAATAATCGCCGGCTTCCAATTGCAGATTCTCTATCAAATCCGGCCGCCGCAAAAAAGTGCGCCGCAAGGCCTCTTTACGCCGCCAGCTTTTAATGCGGGCATGATGTCCTGACAGCAGAATATCCGGTACCCTTTTTCCTTCAAATTCCAGAGGACGTGTATACTGGGGATATTCCAGCAAACCTTCGGAATAAGAATCCTCGAGAGCTGAGGCCGTTTCACCCAATACACCTGGGATAAGTCTGGCCACCGCGTCGGTAATAACCATAGCGGCCAGTTCTCCGCCTGTGAGAACATAATCTCCCAGAGAAATTTCTTCATCAGCCAGATCCCGGATGCGTTCATCGAAGCCTTCATAATGGCCGCAGATCAGAACGAGTTCGCTGCATTTGCTCCATTCTTCAGCCAGGGATTGGCGAAAAACTTTCCCCTGAGGTGTCAGCAGGATCACTTTGCGCCGACCTCCAGCCTGCGGTAAAGCCCGCAGGGCTGCGTAGATCGGCTCGGGTTTCAAAACCATGCCAGCACCGCCCCCGTAGGGAACATCATCGACAACATGGTGTTTGCTCAGGGAATAATCCCGAAAATTAATAAGCCGGATACTCAGCAGGCCAGCTTGTTGGGCCCTTTTGAGAATACTTTCCCTCAAGGGAGCAAACATTTCCGGAAATAATGTCAAAATCGTAAACTGCATAATCTCAACCTTCCAGAAGTCCCGGCGGAAGTATAACTTCCATGCGTTTTGCGGCTACATCAACTTTTTTAACAACACTCTTAAGAGCAGGTATGCATACTTCTCCCCGGGGGCCATTGACAAGGTAAACGTCGTTGGCTCCGGTCTGAATCACCTGAATAAGGGTACCGAGGTAAGCCGCTCCTTCAAAAACATCCATGCCTTCCAGCTCAAAATAATACCAGCCTTCAGCCAAAGGTTCTACCTGGGAACGATCTATCCTGACCTCCCAGCCCTGAAAGCCGGCTGCCTCTTCCATATCAGATATCCCGTCCAGACTGAGGAAAACAAAATCCTTTTGCATACGGACACTTTTCACCGGAAAACGTTTTTGGGCTTCGCCCTTAACCAGCAGTACTTCCTGCAACTTTCTGAATCTCTCCGGATTATGTGTCAGCGGATAGATTTTCAATTCTCCTCTCATTCCGTGAGATCGCAAAACTTCTCCTATCAAAACTTCATCCAATGCCCGGCACCCCCTTACTCAGAAATTGGCTGTCAGGAGCCAGAGATCAGAAGGGCTTGCTCAAACTCAGAAGCAGCAAAAAAGTAGGAGGCACCAGGTTCGACGTTCCATTGCTGCCCTGATCCCGAGCACTAAATCCGTCTTAACCTCGCACCTCTTAATTTCAATCTATATCTGACCTCTGTCTTAATCACGACCGCTTGCTTCGGTCTCTGACCTCAGGTTTCTGTCCCCGGACAACTCTTGCTGTCCGTCTTTTATATCACTGATCGATGTCCACGTGGACCCGCCGACCGTCTTTGACAGCTGCGGCTTTGACTAGCGAACGGATAGCGTTAGCTATTTTCCCCTGTTTTCCAATGACTTTACCCATATCTCCCGGTGCAACCACTAATTTTATATGCACCGTTTTTTCAGTCTCTGCCAGGGACACCACAACATCTTCAGGATGATCGACTAAAGATTTAGCTAGGACTTCAACAAGTTCTTTCACAATACCACCCTCGCAACACACTTAGTTCTTGGAGCGGAACTTGGCTAAGACCCCGGCATGGCGCAACAACGACTTCACAGTATCAGATGGTTGAGCTCCATTTCCCAGCCATTTCAAGGCCTTTTCTTCGTTTATTTCCAAGACCTCCGGGTTTTTAGTAGGATCATAATAACCAATTTCTTCTATGAATCGTCCATCACGGGGAGCAGCAGAATCAGCTACCACTACACGGTAAAAAGGATTCTTTTTGGCACCGATACGGCGCAAACGAATTTTAGTAGACATGTCTTTCACCTCCTGTCCAGAATATCTTTAACAAAAACAACTCTGCCAGCAAACAGAATCAGACGAAGGGAAAACGGAAATCGGGTTTTTTCCCTTTGGGACCTTTCCTGGCCCTGCCGGGCATTCCCATTCCGCCGGAGCCAGCAAATTGTTTCATCATCTTCTGAAATTGTTCGTATTGTTTGAGCAACCGCCCGACTTCCTGAATACTTGTTCCGCTGCCCCTGGAAATACGCCGTTTACGGGAATCCTTGACTAAAGTCGGTTTGCGGCGTTCTTCCGGAGTCATGGAACGGATAATAGCTTCCACATGTCCCATATCCTTATCATCGATCTTCACATCTTTGAGAGATTTCCCTACACCAGGGATCATCTCCAGAATCGAATTCAAAGGACCCATCTTCTTCAATTGCTGCATCTGATCCAGGAAGTCATCCAGGGTAAACTCCTGTTTGCGGAGTTTTTGCTCCATTTCCTGGGCTTTTTTAGTATCAAAGGCTTCCTGGGCCTTTTCAATCAGAGTTAAGACATCACCCATTCCCAAAATACGGGAAGCAATGCGTTCGGGATAAAAGGGTTCCAAAGCATCCAGTTTCTCCCCGGTGCCGGCAAATTTAATCGGGCAGCCGGTAACAGCCTTCACCGAAAGAGCAGCCCCGCCTCTGGTATCGCCGTCAAGTTTTGTCAGGATGACACCGTTAATGCCCAGCTGTTCATGGAATGCCTGGGCTACATTTACGGCATCCTGCCCGGTCATTGCATCAACCACTAACAAGATCTCCTGTGGCTTGACGCTGGCCTTAATATCCCGTAGTTCAGTCATCAGTTCCTCATTAATATGAAGACGGCCGGCAGTATCAATAATAACAACATCCAAGCCCTGGGAGTTGGCATAGTCCAGGCTTGCCTCGGCGATCTCTACCGGCGAACTGCCGGCAGCAGAAAATACAGGTGTCTTGGTTTGCTCTCCTAAAACCTGCAGTTGCTTAATGGCCGCTGGCCGGTAAACATCACAGGCTACGAGCAGAGGATGTTTGCCCTGTTTTTTGAGCATCACGGCCAATTTGGCCGCATGAGTTGTTTTGCCTGCTCCCTGCAGGCCTGCGAGCAGAATAACTGTGGGCGGTTTGGGAGATATTTGGATCTTACTGGCCTCACCGCCCATCAAATTGATTATTTCTTCATGAACTATTTTAACAACTTGCTGCCCGGGAGAAAGAGACTCCATAACTTCCTGCCCGATAGCCCGTTCCTTAACCTTAGCCACAAAATTCTTGACAACCTGAAAGTTGACATCTGCTTCCAATAAAGCCAAGCGCACCTCGCGCATTGCTTCATTGACATCAGCTTCAGTCAGCTTGCCTTTTCCTTTCAGCCTTTTGAAGGTTTCCTGCAGTTTTTCTCCCAGGCCCTGAAACATATCTGTCCCCACTTTCCTAACTCTGATTCATAATGCCTGATTTATATTACACATTATGTATCAGGCAAGCTGTGTCACTTTCTGATTAAAAAAACATGACAGCTAACAAGCACCAGTGCCGAACTCCAAAACTCAGGGAAAGCAGTTAGTCTTCGGAAATCCTGAGAATAACTTCATGAATCCTACTCAAAATATGTTCCAGACTTTCTCTGATTGGATCAGCATTAGCTTCCTCGGTCAGCAACTCTGCCAACAATTTCTCTATTTCCAGCAAATTTCGGCGTTCTGTCAGGAACCTCTGCACCAGTCCCAGTTTTTCCTCATAATCCAGGAGGATCTTTTCAGTGCGTTTCAGCAAATCATGGATTGCTTGTCTGCTTATGCCGGCGAGCTCGGCTATTTCTGTCAAAGAAAGATCTTGTTGATAATGAAAATCCCAAACATTCCGTTGTTTTTCCGTAAGCAGCGGACCATAGAAATCCGCTAAGAGAGCCATTTCAGCAATCTTTCTCATTCC
>DATMYJ010000166.1:0-5395 GCA_035561015.1 Desulfitobacteriaceae bacterium
ATTATAAGACAAACACGAAAGAATATCACAGATTTTTCATCTGGGCCAAGGATGCCGCGTCAAGGGCTTCCCGTTTAGGATCCTGGCAGCCTGTTTGAATGAGTCAATTAATTGTAACATACAAATTTGGACCTATTTTGATTGTGGACGCCAGTCAGTGAAATTATCCTTAAGAGCAGAGATATAAGCCCTGTCAATATTGGATTTTGTCATAAACATCGGGCAAATACTATCTGGTACAATATTTTCGAATTAGTTACACAAATTCATTTTGAACTCGATAATTTTTATTGCCAACTGTAGACTATAGGCGCCTCAATCATATTTATATTTGCTTTGTTATTAAAGAATATTGTACTGGTTGTTTTAAATTAGACATAGTCATTGACAAAACACAGCCAAGTAAGTATATTTATTATTAATTTAAAATTTCAAAGGCGTTGACGGAGAGAGTACGTTTCAGCCGAACGTTTCAGCGAGCCGGGGATGGTGCAAGTCCGGTACCAGTAGTCTGAACCCGAAAATCCCTCCTGAGCTGCGGACCGAACGAGTAATCCAGTAGGCTTCGACGGTTTCCCCCGTCACAGGGAACGCATATGATGGTATGCTGTATTAATGGGTGGTATAGCGAATGTCTTTCAGGCTTTCGTCCCTTGGCGGGATGAAAGCTTTTTTAATTTTTTAATTCTAATGACTTAAGCATATGAGGAGGAAAAAACATTGGCAACCAAAGACATGGTAGAAATTCGTTGGCATGGCCGGGGCGGACAGGGAGCCAAGATGGCCTGCCTGCTGCTAGCTGATGTGGCCGGTTCAGAAGGAAAATTCGTGCAGGGATTCCCGGAGTATGGACCAGAACGTATGGGAGCCCCTATTACGGCTTATAATCGCATTAGTGAAAAACGGTGTACTATCCATTCCAATATTTACAATCCGGACTATGTGGTCGTGATAGATGAAAGTTTGCTGGACAGCGTTGACGTTACCGGGGGACTGAAAGAGGGCGGAGCGATAATTATTAATACCCCCAACTCTCCCCAGGAGATGTATCCCAGGCTGCAGGGATGGACTGGAAAAGTCTGTACCATAGATGCCCGCCGTATTTCGGAAGAGATTCTGGGCAGAAACTTCCCGAATACTCCTATGCTGGCCGCTGTGGTTAAGGTGAGCGGCGTTTTGGAAACCGAGTGTTTTTTAGCGGATATAGAAGAATCCTTTAAACATAAATTTGCAGCCAAACCCCAGGTTATAGAGGGGAACATGGCAACACTGAAAAAATCGATGGCGGAGGTGCAGGTAGGATGATTAAGGCTAAGGATATCAACGAACGTACCCCTTGGCAGGATCTGACTACCGGAGGGGATATCTACGAACCAGGAACCGCCCGGGCTTTCAATACCGGTACTTGGCGGACCAACACGCCCGTATTTCACGAGGAAGCCTGTAAGCATTGTATGCTCTGTATTCCATTCTGCCCGGACAGTTCTATTCCGGTAAAAGACGGGAAACGTCTGGACTTCAATTATATGCACTGCAAGGGCTGCGGCATCTGTGAAAACGTTTGTCCCTTCAAGGCGATTACAATGGTATCGGGAGGTGTGGCGCTATGAGCAGCTGCCTATCCGGCAATGAGGCTGTAGCTTATGCTATAAAACAAATAAACCCTGATGTCATGGGAGCATTCCCTATCACTCCCTCTACAGAAATTCCTGAATACTTCGCCGATTATGTGGCCAATGGCGAGGTAAATACCGAATTCGTTACCGTGGAATCTGAGCACAGTTCCATGTCTGTGTGCATTGCGGCCCAAGCTGCAGGAGCCAGATCTGTCAATGCCACTTCATCTTGCGGACTGGCCCTGATGTACGAGCTTTTGTATGTAGCTGCTTCATGCCGCTTGCCTATTACCCTTGCCTGTGTCAACCGGACCCTATCGGGGCCAATTAACATAAACAACGACCACTCCGACTCCATGGGAGCCCGTGACAGCGGCTGGATCCAGATCTATGCCGAAAATAATCAGGAGGCTTACGATAATTTTCTCATGGCTATGCCTATTGGCGAACACCTAAGCGTTCGCTTACCGGTTATGACCTGTATGGATGGCTTCATTACCAGTCATGCCATAGAGAATATAGAGCTTTTGGAAACTGATACTGTGCGCAGGTTTATCGGGGATTATAATCCTGAAAACTATCTGCTGAAAAAAGAAAATCCGATGGCAGTAGGACCGTACGATGTGAGTGCCTATTACATGGAACACAAGGTTCAAGAGGCCGAAGCCATGAAGTCGGCCAAGGCCCGGATAGTGGAGGTAGCCACAGAGTTTGAAAAGATTTCCGGCCGGCGCTATGGCCTATTTGAAGAATATAAGATGGAGGATGCAGATCTTGCTTTGGTTCTGATCGGATCAAGTGCCGGAACTGCTAAAGCAGCTATCGACAGACTGCGGGAGAAAGGTGTTAGGGCAGGGCTTGTTAAAATCAGGGTATTCCGCCCTTTCCCCGGCGAGGAATTGGCCCGGGCTCTGGCCAATACCAAAGTTGCAGCTGTTATGGACAAATCCGAGGGTTTTTCAGCAAACGGAGGTCCTTTATTTGCCGAGACCCGCAGTGCTTTATATGATCTAAAGGAACGTCCGTATCTGATTAATATCGTTTACGGTCTGGGCGGCCGTGACCTGAAAACCGCGGATATTGAAAAAGTGTTCGGCCGTTTAGCGGATATAGCTTTGACCGGTGAGATCGGACCAACATATACCCATATGGGACAGAGGTCAAAGGAGGAAATGGAATGAGAACGGTATATGACCTGAAACGGGAAGTAGAAAAGCCGGAACGTCTCACTGGCGGGCACCGGCTCTGCGCCGGCTGTGGCGCAGGGGTTGTTGTGTCAGGGGTCCTGCGTGCCCTGGATAAGGAGGACAGGGCAGTGGTGGTTAATGCTACCAGTTGTCTGGAGGTCTCCACCTTTATGTATCCTTACACTGCCTATATGGATAGCTATATTCATTCTGCTTTTGAAAACTCCGCGGCCACTTGTTCCGGAGTGGAAGCAGCCTATAATGCTTTGAAACGCCGGGGCAAGGTGGAAGAAACATTCAAATTCATTACTTTTGCCGGTGATGGCGGTACCTATGATATAGGGTTTCAATCCTTGTCAGGCGCTATGGAACGCGGCCATGACATGGTCTATGTCTGCTATGACAATGAGGCTTACATGAATACCGGAATCCAGCGCTCATCTTCAACACCCCTTTTTAGCCGTACGACTACTACACCTATAGGTTCTGTTCATAAGGGTAAGAAACAGCATAAAAAAGATCTGACTGAGATTTTGGTTGCTCATAATATTCCTTATGTTGCCCAGACTGCTCCTTTAGGCAATTTAAAGGACCTGCACACTAAATCCTATAAAACCATTTATACTGAAGGCCCCTGCTTTTTGAACGTATTGTCCCCCTGTCCCCGCGGATGGGACTACCCCATGGAACAGCTTACTGAAATCATTAAACTGGCAGTGGATACCTGCGTCTGGCCGCTTTACGAAGTAGAGGAGGGAGTGTGGCGTCTGAGCCATACACCGAAGAAAAAGCTGCCCGTGGAAGACTTTCTCCGTCCGCAGGGCAGGTTCCGCCATATGTTTCAGAAAGGCAATGAGTGGATGATTGAAGAAGCCCAGCAATATGTGGATCAAAAATGGGAACGCTTGCTGGAGCACACCGGTGCTTAAATCTCTGCTGAAACTGGGAAAAAATCAAAAAAATATGGTATGATAACTGTTGATAAGGAGGTTTTGCCTGTGGAACAAACAATGTTTACTAATAAGGTTATTTTGTCTTGGCTCCAGTATTTTTCACTGAATGTTGAGATCAACCTGGCAAAACTGAAGATGCTGGACATTACAGGGAAGAATAAAAACTTGATTCCAACTGTTATGACTAACCGGGAAGTGCTGGTCTTTACGGATGCCGGACATCCGGATATCTTCTACGACATGTGGAATTCAGAACTGGGGGACTGTGAGATCTGGTACAATGAGGGGTCGGAGCCATCCAGCGAAATCAAGCATGACAAGCTCTCAGATATGATCAACCGCGGGATCAATGCCTCTGCAGCTATGTTGATTCGGAATCCTAATGCTGCCACTAATTATCAGATAGGCATAGAGAACAGCCGTTTCTCCTGCGGCTCTGTCCGGTATGTTTGCCGGGAAGTTCGGGCTGTTATAATGAATAAGCTTAATCCGGGGGACCAGGATAATATATGTATAATTTCTGGGGAGAGCATCGCGGTGGAAGCTGCCATGATTGCTGCTGAAGGCAGTGTCATTGCTGTGGAATATGACTGCAGGGACCGGAAAACCATGAAAGAGAATGTTGAAAAATTTGGCCTGAACAACGTAACAATCGTTGAGTCTCTGGAAGAAGGTATTCCGGATAAGCTGCCGGTACCGGACCTGGTGTTTATAGTGGCTTCTCCGAGGATCGGCAGTGAAATAAAGAGTCTGCTGGCTATCAATCCCGTCATGAATTTTGTGATCTACACGCTGGATTTCGAAATTCTGACGTCTCTTCCTGTTTTGTTTCGGGAAAACGGTTTGGAGCGCACTGAGGCAATCCACATCGAAGTATCGCGAGTCAATAGCAAAAACATGATTGAGCCATTTCCAGCTCCTTGGCTGATCTCTGCCAGAAGCGTTAAAGGATAAAATAACGTTGCGGTCTGGATACCGCTGACATAGGATAATTTACGAAAGCTGCATGAAGAACCATTTTGACTATAATATGCAGCTTTTGGCCTATTTTATAGCCTTTTTGGGAATCCAAGTGCCCCAAAACTTGTAAAACAGTAAAACTTAACAATATCATCCCCTTCCTCCGCATCTAGGATAATGTGACCCTTAGTTGCGATTTCCCCCACCCAGTACTTCTGGATTTTGCGGCAAGGCTTACCGGACACTTTACCGACCGTCAGACCTGCTTTTCCCTGGACAGGTTCAAGGCAAACCTGTTGTCGCCACAAAAATTCAGTGTTCTTTCGAGTTGCTAAGCTCAGGGTCGGTATCCCTATACCGGCTACTATTCAATATATTGCTCCGAGTAATTGCTCCCCTTGTAGCCAGCGATTTTCATCAATGGCTTCTTTTCGTATCCAGGAAAATCATAAATCTCTATTAGTTATAAGATGTGCGGCTTTACTGCCCTGGCAATTATTTCGATGGGTTATGCTCTTTTTCATTGTTATAAATCGAATACCATCTTTTTCTTGTTCTTCGTCTAACTGTTCAAAACCCATCCGTTTATAGATATTAACTGCATAAGGTGAGGAATTTACATCAATTTCTGTTACCTTTACCTTTTCGATTGCCAAGGTAATCAAATTCTTAGCTATAC
>DATMYJ010000167.1:0-2656 GCA_035561015.1 Desulfitobacteriaceae bacterium
GTGTCGAATCTTACAAAATTGCATGATTATTCAGATTATCTTTGGATTCTGATCATTTATATCCCTGTTTGGATATTTACAATGGCTTCTCGCGGTATGTATAATAAGACAACTTTTTACTATGTGGACAGAATTGCGCGCAATGTTATTCTCGCTTCATTATTGTCTGGTCTGTGTATCGGTGCCATGTTATATTTTGTCAAGGAAGTTAGTACCAGCCGCCTTTTCATTGGTTTTTTTATTTTTTACAGCATGGTGTTGCCGATGCTGGAACGTTATGCTTTCAGTATGATTTACCGGCGCAATAAATCATTTAATGCCGCGCCTCAGCTGATTTTAGTCTGTTCCCATGATACATATTCCCTGTTCAGCCAATATTTGAAGAAGACACAGATCAGATATAATATTGTCGGTGTTGTTCAGGTAGGCCAGGGAAAAATAATAAAAAATGTGAAAAATTTGGGTGCTCTGGATGATTTGGAAGAAATCCTGAAAAAGAATATTGTCGATGAAGTGATCTTATCTATGCCCAGGGACTATTTTGGTGGAGTAAAGCAGTATGTCCACTTGTGTGAGCAAATGGGGATTACAGTTCGAATTATTATGAATTCTTATGATCTGCAGATGTCACATGTCCAGATATCAATGCTTGGTCCCTTGCCCATGGTTACTTTCCATACTGTAACACTTAATCCCCTGCAGAAAGCCATTAAGCGCTCCATGGATATTGCCGGAGCTTCGGTTGGGCTTTTAGTTACACTGATCGCATCTTTGTTTATTGTACCGGCTATCAAACTGGATTCTCCCGGACCAATCATATTTAAACAAAAACGGGTTGGCCGTTACGGCCGTGTCTTTGATTTCTACAAGTTCAGAACGATGTGTGCTGACGCTGAAACCAAAAAAGAAGAATTGCAAGCCTTGAATGAGCACAAGGACGGTCTGATGTTTAAAATTAAAGAAGACCCCCGAATAACCAGAATTGGCGCGATTTTGCGAAAAACAAGCCTGGATGAACTGCCGCAGTTTTATAATGTGCTGAAAGGGGATATGAGTCTGGTCGGAACACGTCCTCCCACACCAGATGAGGTTGCCCGTTATGACTTGGAACACTACAGGCGCATCAGCATCAAGCCCGGCCTTACGGGTATGTGGCAGGTTAGCGGCCGCAGTAATATTCTTGATTTTGATGAAGTAGTAGCTCTGGATACCAAGTATATTGATAAATGGTCTATTTGGCTGGATGTCCGGATTATCTTAAAGACCGTCTTTAAGGTTCTGAAAAGAGAGTCCGCATACTAAAGATCCCGGCTATACCTGATATTCTGAATGCGGTAATAATCATAATCATAGCGCTAGTTCTACTGGATAAGGTTGGTGAACTGGATGCGTTTATTATTACCGTAGTAGATAGAAGTAGGTCCCACAGTATTCTGACAGGTAATGTTGTCGAAAACAACATCGCTGCAGCCGGGGCTGCTGGAAGATTGGCCGATATTATTCCAACAACCTGTGAAGATTACGTTATTGACGTATAAGTTTCTGCCTTGGCGCAAGGAAAGCCCGTGATTTGTAGCGCCGTTGATTTTCCCGTTAGTTATCTTGACAGCGGGTTTGGCAGCTGGTGTATTCCCATCTCTCTGGTTTTGAGCAGCAGTGCCACTACTGTTTAAGACTTCAAAGACAACTCCTTCTTCTACACCGTCAATTGTGAAGCTGTCCACATTAATGTTGTCAGAATAGGCTTGGATATAGAAACCATTGTCAGCCATATTTGTCTGGCTGGTTCGGTTGATATAAGCATTAACTACACTGAATAGATTGATACCGACCCCGCCATCTGTGGCAGTGATATCATTCGTAAAGACATTATAGCTCTCGACAAATTTGATAGAGGGCGAATGATCAACAGCTCCTTTGGCACCAGGGTTAAATATATTATTGAAATTGCACTCCTCAATGCGTACATTTTCGCATCTGCTCAGATAAATTCCCCCCTCCAAATTAAGGGCTGTGGGAATCTGATTCATAATACTTAATCCCAGGAAATAAAAATTGCTGTAGGGCTGAAACCAGCCGATGTTGGCATCGGTCACAGTGGTATTAACAGGACTTTCCAGGATCAAGTTATAGCCGCTTAACCTTGC
This sequence comes from Desulfitobacteriaceae bacterium, assembly GCA_035561015.1. Lineage (GTDB taxonomy): Bacteria > Bacillota > Desulfitobacteriia > Desulfitobacteriales > Desulfitobacteriaceae > UBA2264. Next base: position 2,148 of record DATMYJ010000167.1, read on the forward strand.
AACCTTGCTATAACCGGTAATTCCGGCAATAGTGATGTACTTTGCTTCATTAATTCCTTTAGGGACAGTATTCAAAACGACAGTATTGGATCCGGCAGCAACAGACCCGGAGACTCCTTCGTATAAACCGCTCTTACCATTTGCTTTGATACCATTATGGCTGCTGTAGTTCAGATCCAGGAGGCCGTTTTGAATAATGACATTGTCTGATTGCACACTGAAAACACTGTCAGAATTTTCAGCTATGATTTTTGCTCCGTTTAAATCAATATTGACAGATTTGGGCAAAACAATAGGCTGTGAAATGATATAGACTTCATTGGTTTCGAAACTTACCTTGCTGCCGGCAGGGATTCTGGACATCATAACCGCTAAGGCTGCATCATTGTTTGTTATCCCGTCACCTGTTACTCCAAATTTTTTAACCGCAAATACCGGTTTTGCTATTTCGGTGGTATCAGAATGGTCAGCTGTTTGTAGTGGCTGGCTGTCCTGAGACCAGTTAAAAT
>DATMYJ010000168.1:0-2317 GCA_035561015.1 Desulfitobacteriaceae bacterium
ATATAAGATTAATAAGATGACAAGAATGCCCCCTGAATTATTTGCCAATATCCTGATCACTAATAGCGAAACATTAGTAATTGTTTTGACTTATTGAATATCCTCACAAAAATATCCTTGCTGAAGAATATTGCAGGTAAAAGGCATATGGTCCTTTTCAAATAATAATCAAGGAGGAAATTGTCTTGAAGGCTTATGATACCGAAAATCTTCGCAACGTGTGCTTAATAGGGCATGGCGGTGCAGGAAAGACTTCATTAGCTGAAGCCTTTCTTTTCAGTTCCGGAGCTATTAGTCGTATGGGTAAGGTTAATGAAGGTAACACAACATCGGATTACCTTCCTGAAGAAGTCAAACACAAAGTTTCTATCAGTACCAGCATTATTCCGATAGAATGGCAAGGAGTCAAGATAAACGTTCTTGATGCTCCGGGATATTCTGATTTTTATGGTGAGGTAATGAGTGCCTTGCGTGTTGCAGAATGCGGTATACTGGTAATTTGCGGAGTATCTGGTCTTGAAGTTCAGGCAGAAATAGTCTGGGACACGATGGAAGAACAAGGACTTCCCCGGGCAATTTTTATCAATAAGCTCGACCGGGAAAATGCCAGTTTTGATAAGGTTCTGGAGCAAATGAAGAGTGCCTATCCTCAAAAGAACTTCACGCCCATATTCCTGCCTATCGGTCAGGAAGCCGATTTCCAGGGAGTTGTAGATATTATTCGTAATAAGGCCTATTATTACGAAACCAATGGCAGCGGTAAATTTACTGTTAAGGATGTTCCGACGGAATTAAGTGCTGATGTGGAAATCTGGCGTGATAATTTGGCAGAAGCAGCCTCTGAGGTTGATGATGATATTTTAACAAAATATCTGGAGGGAGAAGCCTTAACAGATGAGGACTTATCAAAAATCCTGGCGGCAGCTTTAGAGCAAAATTTGATTGTTCCGGTTCTATGCGGTTCGGCTTTCAAAAATATCGGTATAGCAAATCTGCTGGATTCTATCAAAAACGTAGTTCCCCGCCCCACTGCTTTGCCTGACAAAGCAGCGCTGGTGTTTAAAACTTTAGCCGATCCTTATGTGGGTAAAATGAGCTTCTTCAGAGTCTATGGCGGCAAGTTCTCTTCGGAAAGCCCTGCTTATAATTCTACACAGCAGTCAGACGAAAAAATCGGTCAAATATTTTATCTGCGCGGAAAGACACAGGAACCTGTGGCAACAGTTTCTGCCGGAGATATTGCTGTTGTAGCCAAACTGCAGGATCTTAATACCGGTGATACCCTCTGTGCCAAAGATAAGCAACTGGTACTACCCGGGATTATTTTCCCTGAGCCTACCTTAAGTGTAGCCGTAGAACCAAAGAGCAAGGGTGATGAAGACAAGCTGGGTTCAGCTTTGGTTCGTTTAGCTGAAGAAGATCCTACAATTAAAATGGAGAAAAATCTGGAAACCAGAGAACTGATTCTCAAGGGAATTGGAGAAATGCAGCTGGATATTCTCCAGGAGAAACTGCAGCGAAAATTTGGTGTTGGTGTCACAGTGCATGTTCCCACGGTCCCTTACCGGGAAACAATTCGTAAACAGGTTAAAGTTGAGGGCAAGCACAAAAAGCAAAGCGGCGGCCATGGACAGTATGGCCATGTCTGGATCACAATGGAACCGACGGAGAGCGGAGAATTTGAATTTGCTGAGCAGGTTTTTGGTGGAGCAGTACCTAAAAATTATTTCCCGGCTGTGGAAAAGGGTATTCGTGAAGCTATGGCCGAGGGTATTTTGGCCGGATATCCAGTAACCAATGTCAAAGTAACTCTTTATGATGGTTCTTATCATAGTGTTGATTCTTCAGAAATGGCCTTTAAATTAGCTGCCATACTGGCGTTCAGAAAAGGGGCGGAGTTGGCTAATCCTACATTGCTGGAACCTGTTGTTAATGTGACAGTTAAAGTCCCGGAAGCATATATGGGCGATGTTATTGGTGATTTGAATGGCAAACGGGGTAAAGTTTTAGGAATGGAAGCAGAAGGCAAGAACCAGGTTATAACTGCACACGTTCCTCAAGCCGAAATGATGCGTTATGCCATTGATCTGAAATCCTTAACACAAGGTAAAGGTACTTTCAAAATGGAATTCTTACAATATGAAGAGGTTCCGGCCAGACTGACTGAGACTTTGGTGAGCCAGTTGAAAGCAGCCAAAGAGGCTAAAAACTCTTAATAATAACTTTAAATAAGTTTGATTTTAGTGCCGGAGGGTATTACTGATTATTGTAATACCCTCCGTTTTATGTGAAGAAATCAAAAGCGGTCTGAGTGAAT
>DATMYJ010000169.1:0-6407 GCA_035561015.1 Desulfitobacteriaceae bacterium
CTACTGGCTTAGATATTTAGTGGTTAATAACCTAATATAAAACCTCGACAAAGAAATTAGGGAGGTAAGAATCGGGAATGTATACTGGTAACCAATTAAGACAGATGTTTTTAGAATACTTTGAATCCAAAGGGCATAAGATATTGCCAAGTGCATCACTAATACCCAAAAATGATCCGACCCTTTTATTAACAGTAGCCGGGATGGTGCCCTTTAAACCATATTTTCAGCGTTTGGTGGAACCGCCATATCCCCGGGTAACAACATCGCAAAAATGTGTCCGAACGCCGGATTTGGAGGAAGTTGGCAAGACAGCCCGCCATCATACTTTCTTTGAGATGTTGGGTAACTTTTCCTTTGGTGATTATTTTAAAGAAGGTGCCATTACCTGGGCTTGGGAGTTTATTACTGAAGTTCTGCAAATACCTCAGGAAAAACTCTGGGTCACAGTCTATCCGGAAGATATTGAAGCCCAGAAACTATGGCAGGAAAAAGCCGGGGTTAAGCCGGAGCGTATCGTTCATGATCCTTCCAATTTTTGGGCTGCCGGACCGACAGGGCCCTGTGGTCCCTGCTCAGAGATATATATTGATTTAGGTGAAGCGCGCGGCTGTGGCAGTCCTGATTGTGCTATTGGCTGTGACTGTGACCGCTATCTGGAATTGTGGAATCTGGTTTTTATGCAGTATAATCGGGATGAAGACGGTAATTTGACTCCCTTGCCCAAGCAGAATATTGATACCGGTATGGGTTTGGAGAGGATTGCTGCAGTCATGCAGGGTGTGGAGACTAATTTTGACACTGATTTATTCAGGCCGATCATTGATGAAGTAGTCCGGCTTAGTGGCTGTCAGTATAAAGAAAATTTCCAAAATGATTTGGCTTTAAAAGTGATAGCTGATCATTCCCGCGCGGTTTCCTTTATGCTGGCTGATGGCATAAGGCCTGATAATGAGGGCCGAGGTTATGTTTTAAGGCGGATCCTGAGGCGGGCGGTGCGTTATGCCCGTCTCCTGGGAATTACAGAGCCCTTTTTGGTACCTGTTTTTCGGGTGATTCAGACAGATTTTTCCGGTCACTATCCGGAGCTGAAGGAAAACGAAAACTTTATCATTAACCATTTGCGTCTGGAAGAAAAGAATTTTCAGGCTACTTTAGAGCAGGGTACCCAGATTTTGCAGGATAAAGTTCGTCAATTAGTGGTGGAAGGCAAAAGCCAATTAGCTGGAGAAGATGCTTTTTATCTTTATGAAACTTATGGTTTTCCGGTGGAACTGACTGAAGAAATATTGCAGGAACAGAATCTTTCTCTCGATATGACGGCTTTTCTGGAAGCTGCCGAAGAACACAGGAACAAGGCCCGGGAACAATCTCCCAAAGTTAGGTCAGAAGGTGAAAGCAGTGCCCTCAGCGCCAAGGGTAAGGAATTAGGAACAACTAAATTTTTGGGTTATGACAAACTGCAGGCCGAAGTCTGTATTATGGGCTTGTTTATTGATGGCAGAGAGACAGAAGATGCCGGTGAAGGGGAAGAAGTTATCTGTTTTCTTTCCGAGACGCCTTTCTACGCCGAGAGCGGAGGTCAGGTTGCTGACACAGGTTTGGTCAGAACTGCCCGGGCCGAAGCGCAGGTACTGGATGTTCAGAAGGGGGTTACCGGGGCAATCTCTCACAGCTTACGGATAACCCAGGGCGTCTTACATAAGGGAGAAATGGCGGAAGCTATGGTTGATGCAGCTCGAAGAACTGCTACAGCCCGTCATCACAGTGCCACTCACCTTATGCAGGCAGCTCTTCGTTCTGTTCTGGGCGGCCACATCCAACAGGCCGGTTCTTTGGTGACGCCGGAACGCCTGCGTTTTGATTTTACGCATTTTTCTGCTCTTTCCCCGCAAGAGCTGGATGAAGTACAGCAAGGCGTGAATAAAGCAGTTTTGGAAAACATGGCAGTAGTGACTACAGAGACTAGTCTGGAAGAGGCCAAATCTTTGGGAGCAACAGCCTTATTTGGGGAAAAATACAGCGATATTGTCCGGGTTGTAAAAATAGATAATTTCAGCCAGGAATTGTGCGGTGGAACGCATATCAGGGCAACTGGAGAAATCGGTTTGGTCAAGATCCTTTCTGAAGGAGGGGTTGGTGCCGGACTACGCCGGATTGAAGCTATTGCCGGCTTGCAGACTCTTTCTTATCTTAGCAGCCTTGATGAGCAATTCCTGGAGTTAGCCCAAATCCTGAAAGCCCAACCTCAGGAAGTTGCCAAGAGGGTTACAGCCTTACAGGTCCAGCTCAGGGATTGTGAACGCGAGATTCAGCATTTAAGCGGGAAACTGGCCCGCTCAGAGGCCGAAAACTTGTTGGAACAGGTCCGGGAGGTTGAGGGAGTTAAGATTCTGGCAGCTCAGGTACAGGTCACTGATATGGAAGCCCTGAGACAAATGGCTGATTTGTTGCGCAGCAAGCTGAAAACCGGGGTTATTGTGCTGGGTGCAGTGTCTGAAGGCAAGGTAAACTGGGTTACGACAGTTACTCCCGCAGGTTTAAACGGTTTACATGCCGGTCGGATTATTAAGGAAGTTGCCAAAATAACCGGCGGAGGCGGCGGCGGTCGGGCAGATATGGCTCAGGCAGGAGGGAAAGATCCTGCTAAAATGGGCAAGGCTCTCGACAGCATGCCTTTGATAATTGGAAAAATGCTAACTAAGTAAGGGGGAGATACTGATGGATATTGGTGAAACTATGATGTTTAAATCTCAAGGGGAAGATGTCCCTGCGAAAGACATTTTGTCACAGGTTTTTGTCGCTTTGCAAGAAAAAGGTTATGATCCGATTAATCAACTGGTCGGGTATCTTATGTCAGGCGATCCTGTTTATATCACCAGCCATAATCAAGCCCGTGCCATAATCAGGAAAATGGAACGATACGAATTACTTGAGGAATTAGTGCGAGCCTACCTGGAAAAGTAATTTTGGTCGGGTGGAACCCAAAACCAAGGCGTGCGCAAATGTTTGGTGCATGTCTTGGTTTTCATTTCTGTATCAATAGCAGTACTGCCGCGGTTGGAGGTCGTTTTAAAGTGCAAAAGGTAAAACTTGGTTGGCAGGGCCCGGAGGTATCCGAGATTTGCTTTGGCAGTTTGGCAATTTCTCCTTTACAGGGAAAAGTATCTGCCCGGGAGGGAATTGACTTGCTGCAATATGCTTTTGAACGCGGGATAACCTGGGTGGATACTGCTGAAATATATGACAACTATGCCCGAATTGCGCCGGCCTTGGGGCGTTTTCCAGAGGTCAGGGTAGTCAGCAAATCCTATGCGGTCAGTGCTCAGGAGTTGCGCTTGAGTATAGAAAGGGCCAGGAAAGCACTGCAGCGGGATACTTTGGATTTTTTTTTGCTGCATGAACAGGAAAGTGTCCATACTCTCAGGGGCCACGCGGGAGCTTGGCAGGAATTACAGGAGGCCAAAAGCAAGGGCTTGGTCCGCTGGATCGGTATTTCAACTCATGCTGTTGCCGGAGTAAGAGCCGGGGCTCTGCAACCAGGCCTGGATATTATTCATCCACTTCTCAATCACCAGGGTTTAGGCATTATCGACGGTAATCTGAAGGAAATGCTGGCAGCCCTATCTTTTGCTGCTGAATTAGGACTGGGGATATATGCCATGAAAGTTCTGGGAGGCGGACATTTAGCCCTGGAAACTGAAAACGCCCTGGCTTTTGTTCACAGTATTGAAGCAGTTCAGGCTATGGCTTTAGGGATGTCCAGCCGGGATGAAATCGATTTTAATTTAGCAGTTCTGGCAGGTCAGGAAATCGATCAGGATCTGCGAACCAGAGTTAAACAGCAGAAAAGACAGCTGCATGTTGCTGATTGGTGCCAGGGATGTGGCCGCTGTTTGGCTGCTTGTGCCCAAGGAGCCCTGCATTTGGGGCAAAAAGTTGAGGTTGATCAGGAAACTTGCCTGCTTTGTGGTTATTGCGGCAGGGCGTGTCCCCATTTTTGTCTGAAAATCATTTAAGGAAGTCAGGAAATTAGCAGGAAACAGATCAGCCTTAATAAGAATAGTTGGAAAAGAGTGATTGGTTTGCGGATCTTGGGTTTAGATTTTGGTTCCCGCACAATTGGGGTTGCTGTCAGCGATCCCATGCTTTGGACTGCTCAGGGACTTAAAACAATTAAACGTTCCTCAGCTGAACTGGCGGAATTAGCGGAAATTGTCAAAAACTATGAAGTGACGGAAATTGTATTGGGATATCCCAAAAATATGAATGGCACGATTGGGGAACGTGCAGAAGCAACCCTGAAATTTGGCAAGAAGCTGCAGAGGGAATTTTCTTTGCCAATAATCTACTGGGATGAGCGGCTAAGTACGGTTGGAGCGGAGCATTCTTTACTTGAAGCGGATTTATCCCGTAAGAAGCGGAAAAGAGTAATCGATAAAATGGCTGCGGTCTTTATTTTACAAGGATATTTGGATTCAAGACAAAACAGGGCTGAGAATTTGGAAAGGCCTTAATATTTTCTGATTGTTTGACAATCAATACCTTCAGGAGTACAATAACTATATATTTGATAAGAGGTGAATATAAATGACGGAAAATAAGTGCAAACATAGTCATAATTCCGAGGACAGTCCGGGATGCGGCCACAAGCATGATTTAGATAATGATCAGGATTTTGAGGAGTTCGATACTGTCGTACTAACCGATGAAGACGGCCAGGATCATGAGTTTCTCCATATTGAAACCTTAGAAGTGGATGGCAACACCTATTTCGTCCTTCTGCCCATTTCTGAGGATGAGGAGCAGGCAGGATTATCTGAAGAAAATGAAGAAACTGATGAAGCCATTATTTTGAAGCTGGGTAAAGATGAAGAAGGAAATGATATGCTCATCGATATCGAAAATGATGAAGAGTGGGAAAAGGTAGCTGATTATTGGGAAGAGATGGAATAAACAAAAAAATAGATGCCGGTACTCGTTGGGAAAAACCAGCGAGTACTATTATTTTAGGGGAAACTGAATTGCATTGCGGTTAACATAAGGTAAATGAGGTGAAAGTATTCAGAATATAAGATTTCGCCGAAGATATTTGCCGCTTTTACATTTCTTCTTATTAATGTCTTGTTTTGTATTTTTGGCTGTTTACTTGGTCAGAGCCCTGGTTACAACTAACGACACCTCAGGGGACAAAGTTGATGAATTGGATTTAAGCGGACTTGGCTTTAGTGCCGGACGGGAGAAACTGCAAGACGAGTCCGAAGACAAGCTGGAAGAAACCTGTTTACTGATATACAATGATATTATGGTGGCTTTTTCCTGCGGGAATTAGGCTGGAACTTGATATAAGGAAAACCTGGAAAGAGAGTGTGGATTTGTGGCTGGTAAGCGGAGCGTAGGTTCGGGAATACTGATAATTATGCTTTTTATCGCTGGATTAGGGTACTGGTGGCATTGGGCAACTTACCCTTGTTCAGCAACAGGCCAGGCAGAAGTATTAGAAGTTTTGCCTGGGACATCTTTAAATTTGCTGGCCAAAGAATTGGAAGAACGCCGGCTCATTCGAAGCGCTTCAGCTTTTTGTTTGATTGCGCGCACCCGTTATCAAGGCAATAAATTGCTGCCTGGTGAATATTATATTTCGGCCACTATGAGCCCGGAATCTATCATTTTTAAACTGCTCCAGGGACCGGATATGCAAGCGACTCGGGTAACGATTCCTGAAGGCTATAATTTGGCCCAGATAGTTGACCTCTTGGTACAGAAGGGCTTAGGTACCAAAGAGGAATTCAGCAGGATTATAGCAAACGAGTCTTTCCCCTATTCTTTTTTAAAGGATGCTCCGGCCGGGACGCAGCGTTTGGAAGGGTTTCTTTTTCCTGATACCTATTTTTTTAATAAGGGAGATGATCCGCGGGAGGTCATCAATACTATGCTCCAGCGTTTCAGCCGCGAACTGACTACTGAGACACAAAATCAACTGGCTGAACGGAAGATATCAGTGCTGGAATGGGTAATTCTCAGTTCACTGGTGGAAAAGGAAGCTAAAAAGGAAACTGACCGCACTCTGATAGCTTCGGTTTTTTTCAACCGTTTACATTTAAACATGCCCCTGCAGTCCTGTGCCACAATCCAGTATATATTAGGAACACCCAAGTCAAAACTGTTGAATACTGATTTACAGATATCCTCTCCCTATAATACCTATTTAAATAACGGCTTACCGCCCGGGCCAATAGCCAGCCCCGGCCATGCCTCGCTGCAAGCTGTTTTGCAGCCTGCTCAATCGGATTACCTCTATTTTTTGGCAAAATCTGATGGTTATCATGTATTTGCCAAAACATTAGAGGAACATCTCTCTAATCAGAAAATTTACCAGTAAATTTAATCAACGAGAAGTATTGGAT
>DATMYJ010000170.1:0-3641 GCA_035561015.1 Desulfitobacteriaceae bacterium
TAGTAATTATCAGCAGGCAGAAACTGGACTATTCTCTCCCAGATCTGGGTCAGGGAATCACCGCGGAGCAGGGAAATAACTTCAGGATTAGCAACTTGCTGAGCTAGTCTGGATATTTCAAAATCCGTAGGAACATTTTCAATTTTATTCAGTATCGTGACAATGGGCTTATTTTCACAGCCAAGTTCCCTGAGAACATTCTGGACAGTTTGGGCCTGGCTCAGAGCCTGGGGATGACTGGCGTCCAGAATATGCACCAATATGTCAGCTTGCTGAACTTCCTCCAGAGTAGCCAAAAAGGCTTTCAACAGTTTGTGGGGCAGTTTCTTGATAAAGCCCACAGTGTCACTGAGCAAAACATTTTTTCCGTTAACCAGGCGAATGCGTCTGATAACAGGATCCAGAGTGGCGAAAAGCTGGTCTTCCCCTACTGGTATTTTAGTAGATTGTCCGGCTTGTTCCATAGCTTTTTGCAGGAAGGTCGTTTTTCCGGCATTGGTATAGCCGACCAAAGCTATCAGCGGAATACCACTTTTGAGGCGCTGCTGTCTTTGCACATTACGTTCCTGCTGGACTGCAAACAATTCTTCTTCCAGCAGGGCGATACGCTTCCGAACCCGGCGCCGGTCAAGCTCCAACTTGGATTCTCCCGGACCTCTGGTCCCGACACCCCCTCCCAAGCGGGAAAGTGAGATACCCTGACCAGTTAAATAGGGCAGCAGGTGTTTAAGCTGGGCCAATTCAACCTGCAGCTTCCCTTCTCTGGACTGGGCCCGCAGAGAAAATATATCTAAAATAAGCGTTGTTCTGTCCAGAACCTTAATGCCGGCAGCCTGTTCCAGGGTTCGCTGCTGCCGGGGAGAAAGTTCGTCATCACAGATTAAAACTGTAGCTTCTTTCTCCTGGATAAGCTGACAGACTTTCTCCAGTTTTCCTTTACCCAGATAACTGCTGGCATTAGAAAAACGCCTGGGCTGTACAAGCTGGCCTATAACTTTTACTCCGGCAGTCAGGGCTAATTCTTGCAGCTCCAGCAAATAGCTTTGGTCGCTGTCTTCTTCGCTTTCCTCAGGTAAACCGATTAAGAAGGCTCTTTCCTGAGCATCTTGTAGGGAAGCAATCTCCTGAGGATTAGAGGATAGAATCTCCCGGGTAAAATTACTGTAATTAAAATCAGACAACACTTCAGGTTGAAGTTGAATGATCTGGGGTTTTCCGGCCTGGGGATATGCTAACTGCAGGCCAAGCACCTTACCTTCTCTGGTGCCGAGAGCGGTCATGCTTTCCAGACCCAATTCCAGCAAAGCACTCAGGTCTAAAGGACTGAGCGCAGGATTGCCGTTAGGATGAGTATGAACACAGCGCAATTTACCGCTTTTTCTTCCTTTAATTACAGGCAGATGGACTGTGGCATGCTGACCGACTGAAGCAGCATGAACTTCTCCGGAACGCAAGATAAAGATTGCGACTTCACGATTCCAAATGTGAGTTATTTTCGCCAGGCCTTCCGCTAAATCAGGACTGATAAGTTCATGACGGTCAGTCTTGAGTTCGCAAAGCTGCTGGAGCTCCTGGATTTGACTTGACCTGATTCCGGATAAGTCACCCGAAATATCCATAGAATAATATACCTCCGTAAGAGAGAGTCGCTGCTGCAGCAAGTTACTGCCAGGCAATATCTGCAGCAAGAATAAACTCAGACAAAATCTACAGCGCTGGCAGTGATGAGAGAAAGACCGGAGACAGGTGAATCTCCGGCCAGTACGTATACGGGTGAAAGTTGTTAATTTCTATTTAGCGCTTAAACTTTTCGCATAGCGGACGCGAGCTGACCGGTCAAGATATCTTTTTCTTAAACGGATTCCTTTGGGAGTCACTTCAACAAGCTCGTCATCTTCAATATATTCCAAAGCTTGTTCTAAAGAAAATATCCTGGGCCTTTCCAATCTCAGGGCTTCATCCGCACTGCTGGAACGCATATTTGTGACATGCTTTTTTTTGGCAACATTAACTTCTATATCTTGTTCTCTGGAATTTTCACCTACTACCATGCCTTCATAGACCTTGATACCTGGTTCAATGAAGATCGTTCCCCGTTCCTGGGCTGAATATATTCCATAGGTAGTAGCTTCCCCGTTTTCAAAGGCTATTAGTACACCGCGTCCTCGACCGGCTATATCTCCTTTGAATGGTTCATAACCATGAAAGACATGGCTCATCATGCCTTCTCCCCGTGTTTCCGTTAGGAACTCTCCGCGAAAGCCGATGAGGCCTCTGGCCGGTATTCGAAATTCCACTCGCAGCTGGATAGGCGTTAAGGAAGTCATATTGACCATTTCCGCTTTTCTGGCGCCTAACAGTTCCATAACAGAACCTAAGCTGCTCTCGGGGATATCACAGATCAAAAACTCAATCGGTTCACATTTCACGCCTTTGATAGTCTTATAAATTACTTCCGGTTTAGAAACCTGAAATTCATAACCTTCCCGGCGCATATTCTCAATCAGAATAGAGAGATGCAATTCTCCCCGGCCCGAAACCCGAAAACAATCAGCCGAATCTGTTTCCTCAACCTGAAGGCTGACATTGGTTTCAACTTCTTTGAAAAGGCGTTCACGTAATTTGCGGGAAGTAACATATTCGCCCTCACGGCCGGCAAAAGGACTGTTGTTAACAACAAAATTCATTGTTAAGGTCGGTTCATCTATTTCGATGGTTGGCAGCGCTTCCGGGTTCAAAGCACAAGCAATAGTTTCGCCGATATTCGCTCCGGACAATCCGGTAACTGCAACAATTTCCCCGGCAGAAACTTCTGTTTTATCAACCCGCTGCAGGCCTTCAAAAACAGAAACCTTGCCTATTTTGGCCCGTTCAAAACTTTCATCTCGTTTGATTAAGGTAATGATTTCCCCTTGCTGGATCGTGCCTCGGGCCAGACGGCCTATGCAAATCTTACCGACATATTCATCATAGTCCAGGGTAGTCACCAGGAGCTGCAAGGGGGCTTCAGAATCGGCTTCCGGGGCCGGTATTTCGTTAAGAATTACCTTAAAAAGCGGTTCCAGTGTTGGCTCCAGATCATCCGGACTTAAACCGGCAGTACCGTGGCGGGCGGAAGCGTAGACCACAGGAAAATCCAGCTGATCTTCGTTGGCTCCCAATTCTATAAACAAATCCAGCACCTCGTCAACCACCTCGGCTGGACGGGCTTCAGGACGATCGATTTTGTTGATGACCACAATCGGGATCAAATCAAGTTCCAGAGCTTTTCGCAGGACAAAACGGGTTTGGGGCATAGGTCCTTCAAAGGCATCTACTATCAGCAGCACACCGTTGACCATCATTAAGACCCGTTCCACCTCACCGCCAAAATCAGCGTGCCCTGGAGTATCGACGATATTGATTTTTGTTCCCTGCCAATTTACGGATGTATTTTTGGAAAGAATAGTGATTCCGCGCTCGCGTTCCAGATCATTAGAATCCATGACCCTTTCCATAACCTGCTGATTGACTCTGAAAGCTCCGCTTTGTTTCAGCATTACATCCACCAAAGTAGTTTTACCGTGATCAACGTGCGCAATTATGGCAATATTACGAATTTTTACTGAGTCCATAAATGATAGATTTTCCTTTCTTACAAC
>DATMYJ010000171.1:0-5210 GCA_035561015.1 Desulfitobacteriaceae bacterium
GGTCTTCGCTATGGCCCGTGTAAAAAGAGGGGTAACGAAGCATCATAGACATAAAAAAATACTTAAGTTAGCTAAGGGATATCGTGGGGCGAAAAGCAAACTTTTCCGTCCGGCTAATGAACAAGTGTTAAAATCTCTGTCTTATGCTTATGCGCATCGAAAAGATAAGAAAGGTGATTTCCGTAAACTCTGGATAGCTCGTATTAATGCAGCTGCCCGGTTGAATGGCCTGTCTTATAGCCGCATGATGAATGGTTTAAAATTAGCTGGTATAGAAGTTAACCGCAAGATGCTGGCAGATTTAGCTGTAAATAATGAGGCGGCATTTACTGAATTGGTCAATACAGCCAAGAAACAAGTGAACGCTTAAGTTTGAGGGTGCAGAGGCACCCTTTTTTATTTCAACCAGACTGCTTTAATAACAATAATTTTATTGTTATTATACGGACTTCCAGGTTATTGCATAGAGAACCAGGAGGTAATGAGTTTGTTGATATCACTGCAAAACGAACAAGTAAAACAGGTTGTCAGTTTACAGCGCCGCAAGGAACGTGAGGCTGCCAGGCAATTTGTGGTGGAAGGGCGTCGTTTCCTGGAAGAAGCCTTAAAGCGGGGAGCGGAAATTCTGAAAGTTTTCTATTGTGCTCAGCGGGAACAACCGGAATGGGGGCCGTTGCTGGCACAATTAAGCAAGCAGGGGATTCCGGTTATCGGGATTGATGAGCGGGTATTATATAAAATGAGTTCAACAGCAGAACCTCAGGGGATTCTGGCAGTAGTTCGTCAACCAAGTTATACCTGGGATGATTTTAAAGCAGATGAGCAGACTGTGCTTTTAATCATTGACGGAGTACAGGATCCGGGTAACCTGGGGACGATTCTGCGAACAGCTTTGGCTGCAGGAGTTCGCCAGGTTTGTATGACCAAGGGCACTGTTGACCTCTACAATGACAAGGTTTTGCGCAGTACAATGGGCGCTATCTTTTCTTTAAAAATACTGCCTGATCTTTCGGCTCAGGAAATAATCGCTTATTGCCACCGGCAAAACCTGAGGCTGGTTACGGCTGATCCGGAGGGTGAGGTATTGTATGGGACTAAAATGCTCAAACTACCTTTGGCTATAGTAGTGGGCAATGAGGGCAGCGGACCGTCTGCTTTATTTCGGGCCTCAGCCCAACAGTGCGTCAAGATACCTATGGATTTTAATGTGGAGTCACTAAATGTGGCTATGGCTGCCGGGATCCTGCTCTATGAAATTGTTCGCCAACGGGATTTCTGCGAAGAGGATTTCTTGAAATAATTGTTTTGGATATGCTATAATCTTTGGTGAACCGTTAAAGAATCCATACCGGGAAAGGTGGGCGTTCTCTTGTCACCTGCTGAGTGGTTTTGGAAAATATTTGTGGTAACTGGTTCTCCAAAGGCATATTTGCTTTACCGAAAATATGTCAAAAAATAATATTCGAACAAAGCGATGATCGGGTAAAAGGAATGTTTTCTTTTTCAGGGAGGCCTGGCCGCAGACTGAAAGCCAGCCAAGAAGGATTCCACCTTGTATAAAAAGGTTGAATTTCGCCTGGGAGTGGCTTATTGATATGTAGGTAAGCCCGGTTTCCACCGTTATGGGATTTTTAAGTGTAGTCAAACGGCTAAAACTGGGTGGTACCACGGGAGTGAATTCTCGTCCCTTTCTGGGGATGCAGAATTCATTTTTTTGTACCAGGTTTTTATATTATCTGACAAGAAAGGGTGATCATATTGAAGGATGAAGTGCGTCGTATTGAGGAAGAGGCACTGCAGAATCTGAAGGCAGTAACCTCTCTGGAAGAACTCCAGGAGCTGAAGGTCAAGATATTGGGCAAGAAAGGTACATTTACGGCCCTTTTACGGCAAATGGGTAAGTTGAGTTCAGAGGAACGGCCGGTTTTTGGCCAAATAGTCAATGAAGGGCGCGACAGATTGGAAAAGGCTTGGGCTGAGCAGGCTGCTTCTTTGGAAAAAGCTGCTTTGCAAAAACAACTGGATAGTGAACGGTTGGATATTACATTGCCGGGATATTCTTTGCCGCGCGGACATCAGCATCCTCTGACCAGAGTCATAGATGAGATTGAAACAATTTTCTTAGGAATGGGCTTTCAGATCGCCGAAGGGCCGGAGATTGAAACCGACTATTATAATTTTGAAGCCCTTAATCTTCCCAAGGATCACCCTGCCCGGGAAATGCAGGATTCTTTCTATATTACTGAGGAAATCCTCTTACGGACCCAGACCTCACCTGTGCAAATCAGGACTATGGAAAAACTCTGTCCCCAATTACCGGTGAAAATTATTGCTCCCGGAAAGGTTTACCGCAATGATGATGATGCCACTCATTCACCTATGTTTCATCAGGTTGAAGGTCTGGTGGTTGATCGCGGTATCTGCATGTCTGATCTCAAGGGAACTCTTCTGAACTTTTCCCGCCAAATGTTTGGACCTGCCCGGGAAATCCGGCTGCGTCCCAGTTTTTTCCCTTTTACTGAGCCTAGTGCTGAGGTTGATGTTTCCTGTATGCTCTGCGGCGGCGAAGGTTGCCGGATCTGTAAGAACAGCGGTTGGATAGAAATTTTAGGTTCGGGAATGGTTCATCCGCGGGTTTTGGAAATGGGCGGATATGATCCCCGGGAAGTCAGTGGCTTCGCTTTTGGTATGGGAGTAGAACGTATCGCTATGCTCAAATACGGTATAGATGATATGCGGCTTTTATTTGAAAATGATATGCGCTTTTTGCAGCAGTTTTAGGAGGGGGAGCCAATGAAAGTCAGTCTGGAGTGGTTGAAAGAACTGGTTGAAATAAAGGAAAAGGCCGAAGATCTGGCGGAAACGCTGACCCGGGGTGGGATTGAAGTCGGCAGTGTGGAAAATTTGGATAAGGGCTTGGAAAAAGTATTTGTTGGGGAAATAAAGGAATTAAGCAAGCATCCTGATGCTGATAAACTGTGGATTTGTCAGGTTAGCTTGGGGTCAGAAGCAGTAACAATTGTTACCGGGGCCCAAAATTTAAAGATTGGGGATAAAGTACCGGTAGCCCGGGACGGAGCTTGTTTACCCAATGGCCTAGCCATCAAAACAGCGCCCTTGCGGGGTGTTATTTCTGAGGGAATGCTTTGTTCCGCCGGGGAGCTCTTACTGGATGATTCGGTAGGTGATCCGCGCAGTGAAGGGGGAATTCTGATCTTAGACGCTGCTGCGCCGGCAGGTCAGGACCTGGCAGCTTTTCTGGGTTTGAATGATAGTGTTCTGGATTTGGAGCTTTATCCTAATCGTCCGGACTGTTTAGCCATGGTAAATGTAGCCCGTGAGGTCTCCTTCTTATCCGGAGAAAAGCTGAATTTGCCGGATTGGGCAGACCTTGAGAAAAAACCGCCGCTGCCACTGGCCCAAAGTCCTGCAGTAGTTATTGAAGAACCGGAACTCTGTTGGCGTTATGCCGGTGTGATAGTTGAGGATGTTAAGATTGCCCCTTCACCACTGTGGATGCAGCGCAGACTGCGTGCTGCCGGGGTTAGGCCGATCAGTAATATTGTTGATATTACCAATTATTGCATGCTGGAGCTGGGGCAGCCCTTGCATGCCTTTGATCACGATAAAATCTCAGGCTCAATTCATGTCCGCCGAGCTTTTGCGGGTGAAAAGATGTTGACCTTGGATGGAGTCGAGAGGGAACTGGTTCCTGATATGCTGCTGATTGCTGATGAGGAACAGCCCCTGGCTCTTGCCGGGGTAATGGGCGGTCTGGACAGCGAGATCACGGAGGCCACGAAACGGATATTTATTGAGGCAGCTCACTTTGCAGGGTTTAGCATTCGCCGTACCAGCCGCAAATTGGGATTAAGATCCGAAGCCTCAAATCGTTTTGAAAAAGGGGTCAATCCCTACGGAGTTGTTTCCACCCTGAACAGGGTCTGTGAGCTTATAATGGTAATGGGAGTTGGCCGGCCTCAGGCGTTGGTTGATGAAACCTGTTATCTGCCGCCGCTTTTGAAATTGGACTTATCGGCTGAACATACTTCCAGACTGTTGGGTGTAGAAGTGACAAAAAACGAAGTTTGCCGGGTGTTGGACAAACTAGCCTTTTCCTATCAGGAAAAGGGGAAGGTAATGCAGGTTGAAATACCTTCTTATCGCTCTGACCTGCAAATTGAAGTGGACTTGATTGAAGAGGTAGCCAGGTCGATAGGTTATGACAGAATTCCCACTACTCTGCCCCGGGGTGATCAGACTCAGGGCAGCAGAACTCCGGAACAGGAGTTCCGGGCTCATTTGCGACGGGTTCTGATTGGAGGAGGTTTGGACGAAGTCCTGACATACGCCTTTATTCATCCCGAGAGTAACAGTGAATGGGGGAGCCCGACTCAAACTGTCACAATAATAAATCCTTTGCGGGAAGACCTGAAAGTTATGCGCACCTCTCTGATTCCAGGTCTGCTTGAGGTGGCGGCACGCAATATCGCCCGACGCAACACCGATTTGAGCATCTTTGAAATTGGCAATGTTTATTTGGCCTCGGAGCAGCCGCTTGTTAATCTTCCTCAGGAATTCCCCCGGGTAGCCGGGATTGCCATCGGTAAAAGCAAACGCCATTGGTTAAGCCCGGTTATCAACTATGACTTTTATTACGTGAAAGGGATATTGGATGAAATAGCCCGGGAATTCGGTCTGGTATTCAGCTATGAAGTACCTCCTATTCAGGACTTGCTTCATCCCGGCCGCTCTGCTAATATCTTTCTCCAGCAAGTCCCAGTTGGGTATATCGGGGAGATCCATCCGGCGAAAGGTAAGGCCAGGGGTCTGGAAAGGGCGGTTATTTTCGAATTGGATTTGATACAGATCCTGAATAATCTCAGTACTGTCAAGCGGATTCAGTCCATACCCAAGTTCCCGGCTGTATCCCGGGATTTTGCAGTGGTTGTCCCCAAGGAGACCTCAGCTGCCGCCGTGATGGCCAAAATTCGACTGCTCGGCGGAGAACTTTTGCAGCAAACGGATATTTTTGACGTTTATACAGGGAAACCAATTCCTGATGACCGCAAGAGTCTGGCCTTTACACTGCGTTATCAGTCCCGGGAACGAACCTTGACGGATGAAGAAGTAAATTCGCTTAATGCCCAGATTTTATTGGGAATTCAGCAGGAATTTGCTGCAGAATGGCGAAAACAATAATACAATTG
>DATMYJ010000172.1:0-3546 GCA_035561015.1 Desulfitobacteriaceae bacterium
TAATTAAGGAGGAGAAAAAATGAAAGAACTCACTACCCTACTCAAAAAGAAAAACCGCGGCTTCACCCTAATTGAACTGATTGTTGTTATTGGTATCCTGGCTATCTTGGCTGCTTTGGCGATTCCGTCTGTAGCTGGTTACATTGATAACTCTAGGGCACAGACTAACATTGCTAATGCCAAAATGATCTACAATGCTGCCAGCTCTTACTTAGCAGCAAATCCTGATAAAGATACTGTAACCATTGATAACTTAGTCTCAGACAAATTTTTGGCTAATAAGCCTCAAACAGCAAAAAGAGCAGAAGCAGGCTTCACTTTAACCGTTAAAGATGGTGTTCCAAGCGTTAGCTGGAAAAGTGAAGCAACATCTGCTGCAGCATTAGCATTAGAAGAGGCTAGTAACCCATATCCAAAACCCTAACAATAATATGACTATGCTCAATGTTCTAATTGATCGGCTCTAAGTCATATATTGGGATTAAGCCCACAAATGATGAGAATGACAAATCCATGAGCTGAATTCATAGTGTTTTTTAAAACAGCTCATGGATTTTTTATTCTACAATACTTCAATTTTACAATGCATATGATTCCGGAGGTAAAGAAGTGATGTCAAGAATTTTTCACCATAACCGAAAAAACCATGGTTTTACCTTGGTTGAACTTATTGTGGTTATCGGTATCTTGGCTATTTTAGCAGTTCTAGCTATTCCTGCAGTAGCAGGACATCTTGAAAATTCCAAGGCCCAGACCAACTTGGCAAATGCTAAAATAATTTACGATGCCGGGCATGCCTACTTAGCTACTAATTTGGATAAAACTAAAACAGATGTAACCTTAGAAAACCTTACAGCCGATAAATATCTGGCTTCCACTCCCAAAACCGCTCTAGGAAGATCTTATGTTATCGACAAAAGCGGAACAGATTTATTAATCACCTGGTCAAAGGAAACAAATATTGCACCAGAATCAGGCGGTAAATATCCATATTAAGCCTTCACTCTACTTAGCTCAATAATATTAAAAGCATCGATAGCAGACTATTGGTGTTTTTTTTGTGCATTCACATTCTAATTCTGGAGTTTCCCACAATTTCTTTCATGGAATCTGAACACTTTTTTTGATCCTTCTAACCTGTCTTTGGAACATCCCAAGATGCTCTCGGCTACCTGCTACTGCATCATGTCCCCAAAGGAACGCATACGAATAGCCTTCCGTTGAACAAGGATAACTTTCTCAAACCCTGTTAAAATAGAAATTTCCTGATTTTTCAGGATGTATACAAGGGTGTCCATAGATTCAAAGAAAACCTTATACCTATCCCAAGAGCCATGTTCCCAATGGACGTGGTCAAAACCCAAAGTAAATTACGACGACTTATGAAACGGATTTAAAAAATAGTTGCATAAAATTCAGTTAATCCTTCATATTCATACGCATTTGTTCAATACTGTGCTCTTTGACCCTGCTCACCTGCTTCTGGGTAATTCCCAGCTTATTAGCAACCTGCTGTTGGGTCATGTCCATGAAGAAAAGCAAATGCATGACCTTCTGCTGAAAATCCGACAACTTCCGCATAGCCTGGTAAAGGATTAGCTTATCTTCCAGGGGAAGACGGAAAGACTCGTAATCCGTGCTTTTAAGTTTGACAGCGTCTATCTCCTCAAATCTGACAAAGCCCGCTTTCATAACTTCAGCCACGCTCTCCTCGCTAACTTTAAGCTTGTCAGCTATATATCTCGCAGTGGGTACATCTCCGCTGGCTTTAGTGTACTCCTCAATAATCCGATCAACCTTGTACTGAAGTTTGACGATACAGCCAGGACGGTAAAAAGAGACTTCCTTACGCACCATATGCCTGATTTCACCTATAATACAGTGCGAAGCATAGGTTACAAAGCCTGTTTCCCTAGCCGGATCATAATTATCCAGAGCTTTGAGCAGGCCAAGACTGCCGACTTGAAAAAGGTCGTCCTCACAACAGCCTCCACCATATAGCCTGGCGAAATAACGAATCAGGCCTTCTGCTCTCTGTAAGACCTGCTCTTTAGAATCCTCGTTGCGGTATGAGAAATAGATTCTGGTTGCCTCATTCAGTGACTTTGACTTCAAGTTTTTCTTGATCATTTCTAACCTCTGACCAGTTATGAAACTATGTTTATTCTTTTAAATATAACCGTGTTACCCTCCCCCGTGAATGGTCCCAGATTATTTTGAAGGAGGATATCGGATTTCATTTCAATCCCGTCATTGCAGGTCATATGCACTTTGATTATTTTCGTCGACATCTCGCTTTGACTAAAAGTAACCTGCAGACCAGGTAAGGGTAGACAACCTGGCACTGGTTTTGGAGCGGCCGTTCCTTCCTGTAAGACTAAGGTATTGTCTTTAACATAGAAACAGTACCCCGACACACCCGACACTATCGCCTCAGGACCCGTTTCGGTATCGGTTACTTCAACATTAGAAGCCACACTTAATTCTCTCTTCAATTGATTCAGGGCTATTCTGTATTGTGATTGAGTATCCACCCTGGTCTGGGCTTTAGAAAACATCATTTGTCCATGTATATAGAAGTCTGCAATCAAAGTCAACAATATGGTTCCCAGGATTAAAGCTAACATAATTTCAATTAGTGTAAATCCAGCTTGTCCCCTTTTCCCACTCGGGCCAATAACAGCCGTCAGCTGAATATTTTTATTCTTTCTCATCTGGGATAAACACCTCAATTGTCACTTCGTTCTTCTCTCCAACTACTTTTTCATTTCCGGTTGTTGTAATTTCAATTTTTTTTCCGGGAATATCAATACTTCCTGAGGGAAAAGTGACTGTCACAATAGAATCTACTACACTCGAGTTTGGCACAGTAACAGTTTTGCCAGATTGTCCGGTAATTACAATACCATCTCCATCTGGTGTAGGTGTAATACTTAGTCTGCTAATTGCATTCTCCGCCACTTGCGCTGCAGTATAGCCTGTTCTGTCCAGGTCTCCCGCTCTGTTAATCACGCCAATAGCATTTGCCAAAACTCCGATAATGAAAGTAGCCAAAACGCCTAAAATTGCTATACTTAATATGACCTCAATTAAAGTTATACCTCGGCAGTTTCTTACCCTTCTCATAAGTTCTTTCCTTTTCATGCTATCACCGCCCTATCCCGGTCAACTAACCTTTTATTCTTTAAGCCATTGTGTCCCATCTTTACCTACGGTACCTACGCGGATATATGTTGCAGGTATCGTAGTCGTCTCGCTTGATGTATAAGACAATTGAGTGTCTCCATTCTGATTAAGTCTAACTGTGGCGGATGAACTCACTCTATTTACGATTTCTTTTCCTTTTAAATCCCCAATGGTTGCTGTTGCTTTTACATAGATATAGGAACCTTCATTAGAACCCTCGCGCCTGACCTCAACAGAAACATTTTTATCTTTACCATTTCCGATCCCGTCGACACTGATGCTCGAATAAATTGGTCCCGGATCGGCTGGAACAACCTTTTCTAACTCCAATTCTAACTCCAATTTAGCATTCGCATATGC
>DATMYJ010000173.1:0-3726 GCA_035561015.1 Desulfitobacteriaceae bacterium
GAGACAGTTGAATAATTGTACTGGTTAAATATTGGGCTTTCTGACTGTGGCTTTTGGCAGTTTCGGATCCTGTTAGGCGTATAAGGAGGTGGTATACGCACAGGCAAAGGCCGAGAAGTGAAGGTCTTACTGCCATGATTATTATCATTTTGGAACTCGCCTCACTGTATCATAAAGAAACAGAGTTATGACAAAAATCCGGCTGCAGCAAATTTGTAGAAAACATGATATGGATATTATATTAATCGGGTATCACATAATCACATAAAGAAACAGAAAAAATTATTAGCAGGGAGATGAGTTTAAAAAATTGACTAAAGAACTGCTTGATAAATTTTTTAGCGGAGATATTATAACTGCCAGCCGGTTAATGACAAGGTTGGAAAATGGCGATCCGTCAGTCTGGCCAATTATGCGTGAAATAAGCTTGCATACCGGCAAGGCCTATATTGTCGGAATTACCGGTCCGCCGGGGGCAGGAAAAAGCACCATCACGGATAAGCTGATTCATCTTTTTCGTAAAAATCAGTATAAGGTAGGTGTAATCTGTGTGGATCCCTCCAGTCCTTTTACCGGGGGTGCTTTTTTAGGCGACCGTATCAGGATGACTCAGGCGATTGGGGATGAGGGGGTTTTTGTGCGCAGTTTGGCCAACAGGGGCGAATTAGGTGGCTTGGCGCCGCGGGCCAAGGAGATCGTGCAGATTCTTGATGCTTTTGGTAAAGATGTAATAATAATAGAAACCGTGGGAGCAGGACAGGTGGAGGCTGACATTATCAATATTGCCGATACTACTGTGGTAGTGACTGTCCCCGGTCTGGGAGACCGGATGCAGGCGCTCAAGGCCGGCATAATGGAAATTGCTGATTTGTTTGTTATCAATAAGGCTGACCGTCAAGGTGCCCAGGACGCTGTGCGCGATATCAATATGATGTTGGATTGGCTGCCGGAAGGAAGATGGCGGCCCCAGGTACTCACAGCAACAGCCAATCTTAATCAGGGTATGCAGGAAATTTATGATGCTATTCTGGCGCACAGGGACCGGCTTATCAAGACAGATAAATGGCGGGAACGGCGCTATGAGCGTAACAGGAGTCACTGTTTCGCTATTACAGAACAGGCAGTGATCAGTTATATTCATAGAAAAACAGGAGAGGCAGCGGAACTAAAAGAAATAGTCGCAAAGGTTTGCGAAGGAGAAATCGATCCCTACAGCGGAGCAGAGCAGCTTATCCAGAAATTATTTGCTTCAGCTGATATTTTAAAATTAAGTTAGGGAGGTGAGGCAGAAGACGATTATCTCTCAGCTTTACTAAGCTTGTAGAGCAATATTTATCAGACTCAGACAGGCACAGGCTCTTTAACGGGGATAATTGGCAAAGTAAATTGGCACAGGCCTTATGGTTAAGGTTTCTACAGGAATCATTATTAAAAAGATCCTGTCAGTAAATACAAATGGAAATCAGGAAAGGAAGTATATGAATGACAGTAAAGAAAACAACCAGGGAAATTCTTGAAGGAACCCTGGCAGGTAAACGTACCCCTCTTTACAGCGCCGAGGCTATCAGCAAACTGAAGAAGGATTTTGAGGACTGGAAGAAAGAGAAAGTATCAGAAAAAGATCAGGCTAACTGGAATGTTGTGCCCCAAACAGTATTGGGTTCCGAGCTTCCCAGAGAATTGCTCTACACCCCGCTGAACACTCCTGACTTCGACTATATGCAAGATATCGGCAACTCCGGCCAGGAACCGTATGCCAGAGGCATTCACAGCAATATGTACCGGGGCAGAACCTTTACCCAACGCCAACTGGTAGGTTTCGGCAAACCTGAAGACAGCAATGCCCGGATCAAGTTCTTACTGGAAGCCGGTGCAACCGGTGTCAACCTGCTCTTTGATATGCCCACTATCCAAATGTATGATTCCGATGATCCGATGTCAGCCGGACAAGTTGGATCCTGCGGCGTATGTATCGACATCGCCTCAGACTGGGAAAGACTGTTTGCCGGTATCGACATTGCCAAGGAAACAGTTTCCATCGTTACCCACTTACCGTCCAACTGCGCTATTTTATTCCCGATGTATCTGGTACTGGCCGAGCGCACCAATGTGCCCTGGGATCAGCTCAAAGGCAGTGTGCAAAATGACGTGACTATGGAATCCCTGGTTCGTAATGCTGAAGTATATATTCCGCCCAAAGACAACTTCCGGGTAGAATGCGACAATATCGAATTTATCAGAACAAACGTACCCAAGTGGAATTTCGTTACCTTGAACGGCTACAACCTGAGAGAATTCGGTACCTCAGGCGTAACCGAAATGGCAGTAGCTTTCTCCCATGCTATGGCAATCCTGGATGAAATGATCGGCAGAGGCCATGATGTTGACTGGGTAGGAGAAAGAATCGCTTACTTCTGGTCCCCGGCTATGGACTTCTTCGAAGAAATCAGCCGTCTGCGTGCCGCCCGGAGACTTTGGTACAGAATTATGAAGAATAAATACAATGCCAAGAATCCTCGCTCCATGCTGATGAGATGTCACGTTCAAACTTCCGGAATCAGCTTAGTCAGAGAAGAGCCTTTAAACAACATCATCAGGTCTTCTTATGAAGCTTTGGCTGCTGTTCTGGGCGGAGCTCAATCCCTGCACGTTGACTCTTACGACGAAGCTTTCGCAGTTCCCTCCGAAGAGTCTTCCCTCTTATCCCTGCGTAACCAACAAATCATCGAGCACGAAACCGGTGTTACTTCCGTAGTAGACCCCATGGGCGGCTCTTACTATGTAGAAGCCCTCACCAATGAAATCGAAAAGAGAATCCTTGATGAGATCACCGAGATCGAAAAACAAGGCGGTTACATCGAAGCAATCGCTAACGGCTATCTGCTCAACAAGATTTACAACTACTTCTACAACGAACAAAAGAAAATTGAAAGCGGCGAAATCAAGATCGTAGCTCACAACTGGCAGAAGAGCACGCGCGGCGAAGATTTTGAAGCTTTCCAATATCCCGAAGATGCTGAAGAGATCCAAGTGGCCAGACTGAAAGCCCACAGGGCATCAAGAGACAACGCTAAGGTTGAAGAAGCTCTTAAGAACCTGCTGACAGCCTGCAAAACCAAGGGCGTCAATGTAATGGCTCATACCCTGGAGTGCGCCAGAGCCGGCTGCACCGTAGGGGAACAGTGGAAAGTCTTCAAGGAAGCATTCGGAGTCTGGAACAGACCGAGCCCGATCTAAGCTTGATCTGAGAAAGATCCAGGTTTAGAAGGCAGAATTTATACTATCTGGTAAGGATAAAGATCTATAGTGCTAAAATGATAAAATAAACAGGAGGTTATTGAAATTGGCAGAGAAAATTAAGGTTTTAATGTGCTGCGTTGGTCCGGAAACCCACAACCGGGGAATTTTAACCGTTAGCAGCATGCTGAAGGATGCTGGAATGGAAGTTGTGTATATGGGCAATGCCACAGCACAGGAAACCATTAAAGTTGCTATTGAAGAAGACGTTGATGTTGTTGGCGTCAGTTCCCTGTCGGGCGGACATCTGGGTGTAGGCAAAATCTTGCTGGATTTGGCCAGGAGCAAAGGCATAGACAAGAAAATCGGTTTTGTCATCGGCGGTGTAATTCCTCCGCTGGACATTCCGAAGCTCAAGGCTATGGGTTACAATGATGTTTATCCCAGCGGCGCGACCCGTGAGCAAATCATCAACGGCATTAAGAAAGC
>DATMYJ010000174.1:0-11597 GCA_035561015.1 Desulfitobacteriaceae bacterium
GATTAATAACAGCTAGATCAGGTAAATGCTATATTTTCTCTCAGATTGGAACGCAGTTTGACCAACTGTTCCTGTAAGATAGACCTGGGAAAGACAATTTTCCGATTCAGGGCAAAGGAATAAATCAGACAATTATCCACATTTAACTTAAGGAGATCTTCAACTGCCTGAACGTAAAGGGCCATTTGCATAGCATAGCGCTCCCTTAATATTTGTTCAGGATCAGTTAGGTCTGGTACCAGAAAATCAGTTTTGTAGTCAATAAGATCCGCTGTGCTGCCCTTAATTATTAAGGCATCGATCACACCCTGGATCAATAGATCAGTTTTGCTGTCCAACTGCCGCAAATTGTAAGTGAAGGGTGCTTCGCGTAACAGGTTCTGCTCCGGGCTTCTTAAAAGTTTTTGGCCAAGTTCCGAATTCAGGAATGAAATAATCTGGTCTGTCGGAATACTTTCGGCTTGGCTGATGCTTAAGATTTCCTTCCCGACCAGTTCTGTAAGTAATTTTTTTACCATTAAAACTTGTTCGGCTGTACTGGTATTTTCCCAGACTGATCCCCATACAGCGAAAGGCAAATGCTGCATCAAGGTATGCATAGCTGTGCCGTATTCTGCCGGTGAAAGATGGGCAGCAGTTTGTAAAAACTTTGGTTTAATGAAACGATAATCTTGTTGGGGATAATCAGGTAAAATCAGTTCATTTCTCTCGTCGCCATTGACAGACCAGCCAAAATGTTTTTTTATTTCACTGACACTCAGCTTTGCTCTTTGTCGGACATCCAGGGGATAGGCATATTGCCAGCTCAAGCGGGCATTGACTTCCCGGTACCAGTCTGGTTCCGCCGGTTCTGTCTGAATTTCCTTTTCATGGCATTCATTCTTTATTGGCGCCGATTCTGCCTGGTTATCTGTCCCAGCCGGGATTTCCCCTTCCTGCTTGGCTTCCTCACCAATTTCTTTTTCTGTTTCAGATCGCCCTAAATCCGAAACTTGTTTGCTTTCGGTCAGCAAATCCCGATGGATATAGACCTGCCACAGGGACCTTGACTCTGGCAAAGCATTCTCGTTTGGTTCCATTGATTGACCAAAGAGAGCTGCCGGGTGTCTGGCCAAAGCTGGTCCGATCCAATCCAAAAAACATCTGGCAGTGCGCAGTTGTCCATCCGGAAGCGCAACTGTACTTTCTGTTAGCGATCTCTGCCACTTGATCAGGGTATCATCCAGCTTACAAACGTTACCGTAAAGCAAAAGCTTCTCTCTGGCTCTTGTTAAACAAACATAGAGAATCCGCAGTTCTTCAGCCAGATTTTCTTGAGCCAAAAGCTGCTTGACAGCATATTGCAGGAAAGAAGGATAACGGACTGAATTTTCCCAATCAATAATCGGCAAACCCAGGCCAAGTCTTGTATGGAGCAGAAAGTCAGCCGCTAAATCACGTGTATTGAACGCTGAACCCAAGCCGACGGCAAAGACCACCGGAAATTCCAAACCTTTGCTGGCATGTACGGTAAGCATGCGCACGACATTTTCACTTTCACCCAATACCCTGGCGTTTCCTAAATCTTTGCCCAGTCCGTGAAATTTATCAATAAAGCATAAAAATCGAAACAAGCCTCGATAATTTGCTGCTTCAAAGCGCACTGCGCGATCATAGAGAGTTTTTAAATTTGCTTGTCGTTGTATCCCAGCCGGCAAACTGCCGACATAAGCTAAAAATCCTGTTTCTTCATAAATCAGCCAAATCAGTTCAGCCAGAGAATTATGACGCGAGAATGTGCGCCAATGCTGCAGTTGTTTCCAGAAGGTGACGATATTTCGGCTAAGGCTGTCAAACGGAGCTAACTTTTTCTGCGCTTGCAGTAACAGTTTATTCCAGGAATCGCGATGACTGCTCAGTACCTGCTGGACTTCAGCCAAAATAACCGCCTCTTCTCCCAAGATTGTAGCCGCAGCCCAAACAGCCAAAGCCCAGGCCTCATAAAATTCAGCCTTGGGCAGCAAAGTCCGAATTCTGGCCAGTTCTGTTCCGTTCAAACCGGCCAAAGGAGAACGCAGGATTGCTGCCAAGGGTATATCAAGACGGGGATTATCAATAATTTTTAGCAATGAGAGCATTATTTCCATCTCGCTTGTCCCAAAATAACCATTATTTGTTTCCGCATAGACGGGAATTGCGGCACTTTGCAATTCTTCCAGGTATACAGGGGCTCTGGTCGCGTATGAACGCATTAGAATAACGATATCCGAATATTGAACAGGCCGGAAATCAGCGATTTTTTTATCATAAACAACAAATTCCGCTGTATTTACCATCCTGAATATTCTGGCAGCCACCAGACGGGCTTCAATACGAACTGTTTCCATTTCTTCAGGTGACGTTTCTGTCTCGCTCGGATTTTGACTGTCAGTCCTTAATGTTTCCTTGATCTCTTTGCTGGCAAAGAGATGTACTTCAATCGGTCCTTCCGCTGTCGCCAAATCTGCCAGTTTGGGATAGGCGGCTCCATACTGTAAAGCAGCCAGATCATTATATTCAATTTCTCCTGCACCCACAGTCATAATCTGGCGGAAAATAAAATTCACACCCTCAACAATCTCTTTTCGGCTGCGAAAATTACGGACTAAATTGATAACCAAACCGGCAGCAGAAGTTGGTTCTGCAGACCCTGTCAGTCCTTTTGCCCAATGGGGAAAAGCATTATATTTGGCTGTGAACAACCCAGGATCTGCCATACGGAAGCGGTAGATGCTTTGTTTGATATCACCAACCATAAATAGCTGACTGATCTCCTGTTTTTGCGGAGCAAGCAGCATAATTATTCTTTCCTGGACAGGGTTTATATCCTGATACTCATCGACCAGCACTTCTGCAAAACGTTTCCTCAGACTCTGAGCAATTTCCGAGGCTTCACCATCATTTTCCAGCAGACAAATGACCATATGTTCCAAATCGGAAAAATCAACAATATTACGTCTCTTTTTCGCCTGGGAATATTCTTTGCTAAACTCTATGATAAGATCTGCCATGGTCTGGACTAATTCAGCCATTTCAGCCAAACTCAGTATTTGCTGTTCCAAAGGCCAGATAAATACTTCTTCTTTTATTCTGTTAAGTCTGGCTTTCGCCTCATCCCGCATCTTCTTGGCTTGCTCTCTTAAGAAGATCTGCTGATCATCCGTGGACAAAGATTTTTTGGAATAACTTCTGGGTAAATCGGAAAAACTGATTGCCTGAAAACTCTTTTCTGACTCAGCCCAGCTTGACCCCAGAATCTGTTGCAAGGCTTTCGTCTGTTTCAGGTCTTTTTGAATTGTCTCGACATATTGGGCAGGCCCATTACTGCTCAAAGCAATCTCCAGCGCCCGTTCCTGCAGTGTCATAACCACCTTAAGCTGATCTCCGATGGCCTGATGGACAGTAACACCCCAGGAACTTTGAGCCAAAGCTTCGGTGTTCTGCCAGGTATAAGCCTGGGGTAAATTCTGAAGCCAGCTTTCAGGTGATACCTGGCTACTGGCAAACTTGAAAATCCGCATGACCTGAATCATTAAAGGATGATCATCCCGATCAGAACCAAAGGCCTCGATAAGACGCAAAAAACTGGCATCGTTTTTTTCATAACTCCTGATAAATACTTCTTCAATAACATCTTGCCTGAGTAGTTCTGCTTCTTCTTCATCCACAACCCGGAAAGCGGGATCCAAATCAAGTTTGTAGAAATATTGCCGCAGTAAATCCAGGCAATAAGAATGCAGGGTGGTGATGTTGGCTTGCTGAAGTAAGCTTTGCTGTTTTAATAATAAGGCTATTTCGGCTGAGGTTTTGTTTTCAAAAAGAGCATCTGTCAGAGCAGTGCTTATTCTTGCTTTCATTTCGTTAGCTGCAGCTTTGGTAAAGGTTACAACCAAAAGGTTGTCCACATCAACCATTTCAATCGGGTCAGTAATTCGTCTCATTACCCTTTCCACCAATACTGCTGTTTTTCCCGAACCGGCTGCTGCCGCCACTAATAGCTGGCCTCTCCATTTTATAGCCGCTATCTGCTCATTAGTCCAGGTTACCTTGCTCATGTACATATTTCCTTTCCCAATCAGGAATATTACAGTCATTTGCTGCTACTCCCAGAATATTGCAAAAAAATCTGCCTGATAATTTTATTCAGTATCCCCAGATTGCCTTAAGATCAGTTCCCATACCTCATCAAATTTAAGTTTTGGAAAGATGCGAAAAGTATTTTCCGGCAGAATCGAGTCAAAGCGGCAAACCGGTTTATAGGGACAATACTGACAGCCATAACTATTTCCATATTTGTAAGGGGCAATAGTTATATTTCCGGCCATAATCCCTTTACCGGCTTGTTTTAACAAAGTATACAGATGCTTTCTTAATTGGGTAAACTGCTTTTCAGTAAGAACATTAGATCTCTTGCTGAAGGAACCGTCTTTGTTGAGCTTGATACCCAGCAAGTCAGATTGACCCTGTCGAATCATTTCGTCCATGGCCTGCACAACCTGGTGTTCAGCCAGAATATAACCGCTGATTTTCATAGCCTTGAGACGCAGACTTTCCAATTGCTCCTCATTCATAGGTTTTTCTGGGGCTATCAGGGGCTCAATAACCGGAAAATAGAGAAAACCGGCTGGATGAAGAAGTATTTCCTCAAGTTCCAGGTGCCTATAATTTTCTGCTGGCATAAGATATTTGGCATTACGCAAGGCAATATCCAGATAAGTTAAAAGTTGCAAATTCAATCCATAATATATCTTATCCAAAGTTACGGCAGGGGCACTTGATTTATAATCAATGATCCGTAAATAAAGCTCTTCATTAATAACTGCCCTGTCTATACGGTCGATTTGCCCACGCATGATCAGAGAATCATCCTCACTGAGCGGAATTTCCAAGCTCTCCAGATTTTCGCCCGGGCCAAAGCGCACTTCTGCTTTTACAGGCTTAAATATGCCCTGCTGGGCAAGTCTTCCGAGTATCTGGACAGCATGATATACTGTTCGCTGCAGCCGGTTGCATAAGTACTGATTACGGGCGTTTTGACGGAAAATATTGTGCACAATCCGGGGAGCAACGCGCTCTCGGGATTCATTTAACAGCTCCCAGGATTTTTCTTTGCTTATACAGCCCCAATCCAAACCTTGGGTTTGAAGTGAACATGTAAAATCGTATAGTAAAGCGTGGAAAAACTGACCTATGTCAGGATTAGCCAGCTGATAGACAGATCTTTCCTTTAATTGCAAGCCATAGCAGGCAAAATGAGCAAAGGGACAGGCTGCAAACTGTTCCAGGCGGGAGACGCTAGCCTGGAGACGTTTACCATAAAGTTGATGAGTCAGAGATTTCTTAATCCGTTCTTCCTGATTTCGATAAGCGATTCCTTGTTCTATCAAGGCCAGGCAGTTTTGACTTAATTCATTGGCAGCAAACCATTTGCCAACAGCCTGCCAGAGGGGTGCTGCTACCTGACTCCGGGGCAGAGAGCGTATTTGCAAGGCATAATACTGGAGCAAAGGACCAGGGTGGCTGACAACATTCAGATCGTCAGGATTTTGTGCCCAGAACTCTTCCTTTATTTGGGGAAACAAGATTTTCAACCTGGCAATTACCGGTGAGATACCAAGACTTCTTCCTTCCTCGTCAGTAAGAGGATAAGTTACATATAGTTTTTCTGTTGCCCTGGTTAGCGCAGTATAGATGAAAAACTGTTCCTCAAAAATCTTTATCTTTCCTTTGGGAGCCAAGAAGAAACCAGCTTTATGCAGAAGACTGCGATCATCAGTCGATAAAACTCCGTTATTCTCCAGCCGTGCCGGCAAAACGCCTTCGCTTGCTCCCAGGAGAAATAAAACTCGAACCTCAGGAGTGCGGGAACGTTCCAGTGATCCTGCCAGAACTTGATCTAAACCTGGAGGAATCAAGCCTAATTTCAAAGTTTCCAAACCGGAGACAAATATCGCAGCAAAATCTTCGAGGGAGAGTATTTCTTCACCAAGATTAACAACCAATTCATCCATAAGATTGATTATTGAAGGCCATAATTGTTCCTGAAGCAGGGCTTCTGCCAAATTATTCCCCGAGCGGGCTTCCCGGGACCAGTTTTGCAGCTGATCTGGAACATTCAGGCTCACCAGTATAAGATACAAGGCCTCGACAACCTGTTTCAGGGTAACCATAGCAGCGCTGGAATTGGGGGCCACAACCCTGATAAAAGGTCTGAATAATTGTTGGATCTGAACACGCAGACGGTTGATTTCCTCTTCCAGTTTAATGTCATAAATATCTTTTTCTTCACC
Organism: Desulfitobacteriaceae bacterium; assembly: GCA_035561015.1. Classification (GTDB taxonomy): domain Bacteria; phylum Bacillota; class Desulfitobacteriia; order Desulfitobacteriales; family Desulfitobacteriaceae; genus UBA2264. The sequence goes on from DATMYJ010000174.1 coordinate 6,309, forward strand.
TGTTTCAGGATCTCTTGATTTAGAGAAAGTCCAATCCTTATCCTGATCCCAGTACCTGCCTTGAAGGCCGTGCGCCAGACAATAATTCTCGAGCCGGTCAATTTCGTCCCGTTTCAAGGGAAATAAATCGGTTTTCAGGCAACGGAAGAGTGGTTCATAGGCCCAGTCACTGCTGACTGTTTCTATGACAGAAACTATTAATTCAATCACGGGATGATGAAGGATAGAATGTTTATAATCCAGAAAACAGGGTATCTCATAAGCAGTAAATATTTGGGCAAGCAAGTCCTGATAACCAGATAAGCCTCGTGTGAGTATGCCTATTTCCCGCCAACGCAAACCTTCTTCCCGCACCAAACGTCTGATTTCCCGGGCAAGCCACTCCACTTCTGTCCGGCGGTTTACAGCAGCTGCAAGTCTAATTGACGTTTGAGCAGAACCCAAAAGTCCTTCTTTTTCCTGTTCTTGCGGGTATGCGATCAGGGGATAGGCGAAAAATTGCTTTTCCAAATAAGCAAGCCAGGGATTTTGTTTAAACCGCAAACACTCCTGCAGCAAAGTTATTGAGACCCCGGTTTCAGTTGTTTCCAAAGCCAAACGCTGCAGTTCCTGGTAGGTTTGCCAGGGATCAGAAAATAATTCGTCTTCCGGTGTTAACACCTCAGGATCAATTTTCTTAGCCATAAACCTAGGATCGAGTGGTAAGGTTATATTAACTTCTTCGGCAACTTTGAGTAATTCCTGCAGAACATCAAGTTCCTGAGGCGTGAATCCTTTAAATCCATCCACCCAGATCTTGGCCTTGCGCAAGGAAGAAGTGGACGGAATTTTTTGGGCCAGAACACTTAATTCGTCGTCAGGATCGATAAAGTTTTTATCCAAAGCCAACTGAAAATGTTCATACAATAAAGCTAAATCCTGAAGTTTGCCGGTCAAGGTTTCATCTTCAACACTGAGCCGGCGAAGATCGGCAGGAGCATGGCGGTAAATTTTAAATTCACTGATGGCTGCAGCCAAACATTCAGTCATGCCAAATCTGTTAATGGTGTGAGCAAAAGCGCGCAGATCCAAGCGATTCTTTATCAGTACTTTTTTCAATATCATCCTCTTGCCCGCATCACTGATCAGTACTTTTTGGTTGCCCCCTGTTTCCGAAAGTACTTTCCAGACCAAACGTTTGAAACTTAAAACCTGGGCCCTGAATGTTCCTCCCAGATCCTTAGTATTGGCTAAAATGATATCCATCTGATGGGTTGATTGTTCCGGTACCAATAGAATCAGCGGCTTGCCTAATGGATTTTGCCGAAGTTCATTTCTGATTTCTTCAATACAAACATTACTTTTGCCGCTGCCGGCACGTCCTAAAATCAGGCGTAAACCCAAATCAAAAACTTCCCTTCAAATCTAATGAACAATGCGGATTCCAAATATAAAGTCAGTTTTTTTCCTGTTTTTTTGCTCTTTTATTGTTAATGAGGCGATAAGCCAGGTAGATAATTCCGAATAAAATAAGATACGGAAAAACATAACTCAGGCCTACTATTACGTAGTTAAGAACATTCCAGGTGGTGCTGATAGTTTTTAACATTGCTGCCTGAACAGCTTTCCAGGTTTTAAGCCAGGAAACCGGCTGCCAGGGATCTGTAACTTGCAAGATTGGAGTGGTTGCCGGTTGCAGTTCGATCTGAACAGTGGAAAACTGGACAGCATTATTCCAATAGCGGAGCTGCCCCTTAAGCTGTTCTATTTGCTGGCGGATATTTGCCAAATAACTTTCTATTTTTAAAACATCTTCGACTGTCTGTGCCTGTTTTAAGATTTCCGTGTAACGCAGTTGCTCTGCTTCCCAGTTTTGCAGTCTGGTCTGAGCATCATAATACTGGTTGGTAATATCATCAGCTGTTTGAGTCTGGCTGATGATTTTTCCTATTCCCGACAAAGAGATGCGAAAACTTTCATATTTATCGGCAGGAATCTTAGCTGTAAAGTGGCCGTATTCGCTGGCTTCCTTGATATATTGTTGTGAATTAACGACATAGCCTCCCATTTGCTGAACATCCTGATTAAGCTTATTGATAGTAGCAGCGATGTTGTTCACCTGAATAGTGGCATTCAGGTTATAAGTGATCATTTTGGCCAGGCTGGAATCTGCCGGCGGTGTAGTTGTATCAGGTGGCATATATGCGGAAACATCTGAATTATCTAACATTATTCCCGACTTTTCCCCGGACGCCGCTGAAGGAGCTGCTTCATTTGTTGCCGGCTGTTCGTCAGAAAGAGCATTTTGGCGTTCTCCGGCAGTACCGGCAGTTTTTTCTGACAAACCGTTATTAAGGAACACCCCATTTTGCTCAAAGTATAGGGGCAGAATCCGGGCTCCGATAATTACCATTAATGTCAAAGCAACTAGCGGAATACTTAATTTCCAGTGCCATCGCCACCATAATGTTTTTGTCTTTTTGTACAGTCTGGATTTCCACGTCTTTGCGGCCTGAACCTCAGCAGCACCAACTTTTTCAGCCCCATTTTCAGCGGCCAGCTTTTCTAAAGCCAAACCTTTGATCCGCTCCTTCTGAGCGGTATCAAGCTGCGGGTTAGAAAAGAAGGAATTCAATAAATTCCTGCAGCCCTCTTTCTCCCAAAGGTTGTTTAAATCTTTTTCCCTCATAACCTCTTCCCTCCTGTGTTTCTGACCGCATAATACTTACGGAATCTTTTCTTGGCCCGATACAGCAAACTGTCCACAGCTTGTTTACTGGTACCAAGAATATCGGCAACTTCAGCGGCACTAAAACCTTCAACAATCCGCAGTTGAATTACGGCTACCTGAGAAGCAGGTAATTTGGTCAGTGTTTCCTCAATAGAATTCATCTTTATTAATTGCTCTGCATGATCCGGTGTCAACCCTTCAATATCCGGCTGATTGTTAGCAGAAATTACAGGGATATGTTTTTCTGAGCGGTAATAATCAATAATTTGATGATAAGCAATACTCAAAGCCCAGGCTTGAAGCGAAGTTTTTTCCTTTAAACCCGCTAAGTTTCGCCAAACCTTGACCATGATCTCAGCTGTTAAATCCTCGGCTTCAGAGGCAGGAACACGAACTATCACAAAACGATAAATCAAGGGAGATAGTTTTTCATAAATTTCCTCAAAAGAATAATTGATTTTCACCCTGCAGAACCCCCTTTTCCAGGTCTATATTTTATCAGACGTATCACAGGCCCAAAAACTGACGCTCTTCAGGCAGTCTGTGCCGATATTTTCTCTGCTCAAGTATTTGCGGATATAGAAAAAAGCGCTAATAACAATATGTGTATAATTAACGCTTTTTTGTGATATTTATCTGCTGGCAGGTGTTTTAAGCCAATTTTCTTTAGTCTCATAGGGCTTTCTGATACGAGCCAATTCCTTGCGCCGAGCTGTGTATTCTCTTACCTTTGAGGGCAAAAACTCTCTGAAGTGGTATTCCAGATCAATGCGGTCAAACCTTTTACCGGCAGGCCCAAATATCCATTTTACCTTACCTTCTTGAAACTCCAGGACAGCTTCCTGGGTACAAAGAGGGCAGACAGCGAGGCCAGGTTGCGGAAATTTCCAGATCTCCGAACGACATGTTGGACATTTTCCTTCCTCTATTTTAGCGGCTGTTCCGAATAAAGCTTCTCCCATTTCTTTAATTTGTTGTTGAATTTGCGGACTTTCCAGGACTTCACCAGGTAAGGCCCCAATAAACATTTTGGCATCCTGAATTCTAAAACCCATGAAATGCATCATTGCAATCAGTGCCGATAAGGAATAGCCTTCCCAGCCCTTGATGCCAGCTGTTGCTATTATTGTCACCGGTTTAGACCAAAAATCCTCCAGGAGGTGGGATAAGGCAATAGTACGGTCGCTCAATAATTTAGTAATTGCTGCCGGGCCTAAAATATAACAGGGCGCAGCAAGGATTAGTCCGTCAGCAGCTTTGATCTTTTCGCCTAAAAAATACAAATCATCATTGATTGGACAAAGTTTGCTGGGTCCAAGACAAGTGTAACAACCAAGGCATGGCTCAAGTTTTAAATCTGGTAATCTGATTAACTCCAGCTTATAATCTTCTCCGCAGGAAGCGGCAACCTCTTTTAGCAGTATTTCTCCATTTGCCAGATGGCGTCGGGAAGCTACTAATCCTAAGATAGTTTTAATACTGACACCTTCTTTCGAAAAAGGGTATTCATGAAAATATTACTTTCAGTTGGGCGACTGCACATTTCATCATCATCTGATAACCTTTCCGACTGGGGTGCACGCCATCGATTAGAACATGATCTTCAATTTTGCCGTTATTTTTTAGCATAGGAGAATAAAAATCCAGAAGAGCTGCCTTTTTGCTGACAGAATAACAACGCATCCATTCCCTGTAAGATGCGAGAATTTTCTCCTCCTGCTCATCGGCACAAGGAAGAGGCAGGGCTATAATAGGAATAATATTTCGGAGAAAGCATGTTTTTACCATTTGGTCTATATTTCTGCTGATTTCAGCTACTGGCAGATTGCAATAAGCGTCATTCGTACCACCCATTATGACAACATGCGTAGGATTCAGACTTAAGACATCCAAGGCAAAACGATTCAGCATATCTCGCGTCAAATCTCCGCAGACTCCCTGATTAAAGATTTCCAAATTTAATTTGTCTGATGTTAATCTAACCCAGGAATCTGAATTTGTGTAAGGATAACCATAAGTAATAGAATCTCCTATTGCCACAACTTTCATAGAGACTTTCTCCTTATTCCAATTCAAAAGATCCAGATCCATTATTATAAGATGTTAAAACCGCTTTTCGATTCTCACGTAATTTATGATGCTATTTTCTAAAGAGTTAATCCTGTAACCAGTTGCTGAAAGATATACAATATAACGGTTTTATTTACATTAAGAGGTCAAATTCATAGGTTAACTTGCAGCACTCCTGCTGATCTGTCATATAGCTTTTTTCCTGAAATATGACATGACCGCTGTGCTCAATCAGCAAAACAGCAGATGACCTTGTCCCATAGTCAGTACCTTGGATGAATATTGAGGATAACAGTTTTTCTCGTTCATGACTGAGACCTGTGACTGGCAGCTCGTGATCAGGAGCCTGTTCAGTATCTTGCATTATAGCAAAAAGTGACTGAGGCTCGATTATTTCGTTGTTTTTCAGGTAATCAGCCAGGGCTTGTTTGCTTTTTATTACTTTGAACCAGGGAGTATTTAAATAATGGTTGCTAAGACCGTAAATTCCTGGTTCAAGTAATACCTGT
>DATMYJ010000175.1:0-2262 GCA_035561015.1 Desulfitobacteriaceae bacterium
ATATTAAGACTTAAGGAGAAGGAGGTGGAGCTGAACTCGTTGCTTTTACATTAATCCCTTAAATCGTTAGTTTTAACAAAAAACTATTAACTGGGAAAGAAAGAACGAAAATAGACAGGAGAGATGAAGTTATATGGCAAAAATCGCTATAGAATGGGACAAAGAGGGGCAAAAAAAATTAAAAATGCCTTTAGGCGATCGTGAATTATATCCATATTCCGGAATGTATTGTGGTGAAGCGTTAAAAGAATACGGTGTTTCAGTAGCTTTTGGGGTGCCTGGTGGCCACATTTGGAACCTCATTGATGGAATAAGCAGAATCGGTATTAAGATGATTACCTTTGCTCATGAGCAAAATGGAGTCTATGCTGCTGAAGCATATTCTCAAATTGCCCGCAAACCTGGCGTATGCTACGGCACAGTAGGACCTGGTGTAGGAAATGCTGTTAGCCCGATCAACCAGGCTTGGTTAAGCCGGTCTCCGGTCTTCTTCATTTGCGGCGGCCATGAAATTGAGCATGATAAATTATACAATACCATTCAGGAAGCCTATGCTTCAGAAGTATGTTCAACTATCAGTAAATGGGCTCAAAGAGTTGTTTATCCCAATACGATCAAACAGTTCTTTACCCGTGGTCTGAAACTGGCTATGGAGTTTCCTTATGGCCCGGTCGTAATGGAAATTGGGGTCAGCTGTATGTTTACCCCGAAAGAATCCAATGATGGAGTTTGGTATGGTGCTTGGGGAGACCATGCAACCTGGATCCCTGACTGGCGTCAGGGAGAAGAAACAAAACCACTCCTTTCAGCAGGCGCACCTGATGATATCGCTCAGGTTGTAAAGGCTATCTACGCAGCTGAGAAACCTTTCGGAATGCTCGGCGATGGAGCTCACTGGGCTGATTGCGGACCGGAACTGCTGGAATTCTTCAGAATGGCAAAAGTTCCTTTCACTACCAGGCGTCTGGGCCGTGGTACTATTGATGAGCGTGATCCCTTATGTATGCGTGGTATGGCATTCAAGAAAGAAATCGATCTGGTAGTTCCCGTGGGCGTGGAAATTGGTTTCTTTGACGGCTTTGGCGGTAAATGGAGTAAAGCTGTCCAGATTGCTGAATCATCTAGCATGATTTACACCTATGTTAATACACTTGCTGCTGTTGTTGGTAATCCCAAGATCGTAGCCCAACAAATGATTGATTATGCCAAAGCTAACAATCTGACTCCTCCGGCAGGACGGGATGCCTGGATCAAGAAATGTCAGGATGCTGATGCTGCAGCTATTGCCAAGAGACGCGCTGAGGCTGATAAGTATATGAATCATCCTCGTTATAAAGAAAATAATTTTATGCATCATGTGCCACTCTGTCAGATTACGGCAGATTATATTGCGGAAAAATATGACAGCAAGTGCCGTTACTTTATCGATGGCTACACGATGTCCGGCGTTGTTATGCCTTACCTCGTCTGCACACGTTCTGCTCAAATTATGACTGCCTCCACTTATGCCGGTGTTGGTCATGGTGTTGGCCAGTCAGTTGGTGCAGCTATTGCTCAATTAGAAATGGGCGATAAAACTCCGTTACTTGCCTTTATGGGTGATGGCGGTATGGGCAACGCTATGATGGATATTGAAGTTGCTGCCCGTTATAAATTGCCGATCGTTTATCAAGTTAGCAATAATGACGGCTGGATGCCTGGCTCCAAATACAACTGGTACGGCAAGAACTGGGAAGGCCTTGGCGAACAGGAAGCTACCGGTTATAAATGGAATGGCATTGAACAAATGGGTGAAGAAAGACTTTTTATCAGTTATGCAAATATTGGTAAAGAATTAGGCTGCTATGCTGAAACTGTTACCAAGCATGAAGATTATCTGGCTGCGTTGGATCGTTGCTTCAAATCAGCGGAAGCCGGCGTTCCGGCAGTTCTCGACTGCATCATGGACAAGCATCTGGTTAATGCCGCTGTTACCAGCGCCGTATATGCTCTGATGTATCAACACATTCCGTGGGTAGATCTGCCGGAAAGAGGCAAACGTGTCCGTCGGGCAATCTGGGGTAAGGAAAAAGTATTCAAAGGCTTAGCTAAATATCCGCCGATGACCACACCTGATCCCTTGGAACCGTTTACTGAAGAAGAAATGGTAATTAAAGGTGAAGATTATGAAGGACCCTCAACCAACGATGTAACACTTGATACTGAATAATCAAGTAACCGGGAAATACCAATAATGATGGCAAAGTCCTGCACATGCAGGAC
>DATMYJ010000176.1:0-2785 GCA_035561015.1 Desulfitobacteriaceae bacterium
AATTAGAAGAATCATTCCTCACTGCTTAACCAAACTCGGATAACGGAGAGGAGAGGTTGTCATGGCTAGAGAGTTCTTTAAAAGCAAATACTGGTTAGGAAATGGCCATTTGAGCCATAAACGCCATGTTGACATGACAGAAGAAGAGATTGCCCTGATCGCTCAATGTACCGGAGAAATCCTTGGTAAGCCTTGCCGCAACCATGTATACAGGTGTTCAGTATGTGGCAACTATGGCTGCATGCAAGAATTGATTGAACTGTGTACAGAGCAAGGGTTTAATAAAGATGAATGCCTTAACTGCGGCGCAACCGGCAGCCAGATTCCAGTAACCGAATAAGCAAATGCCTTCGCTTCAGTGAAGGTCTAAGTTTCGAATGCTGGCAAATAAGGTAATATTGACCAAAGGTTGAGAATTATTTCTGCGTGAGGAAACCACGCATCTAAAAAAAACGGGGTTGTTGCATCTCGAACTTGTAAAGTTTGTAAAGTTCGTCATGAAACAGCCTCGTTTTATTCATTGTGCAACTGCAGATCCCGAACATATGGAGCCAGCTTTTGCCTCTTCAGGATTGCTCAAAAACTTAATTGAAACATCATACATTGATTCTATCAATGCATTCTCAAGCCGCTCTTCACAGGTGATCCCCAAGGATTTATAGACTACATCCAGACTGGCTTTGACTTTCTCATCTGCAGGAAAAACGATGCACATTAAGATCACCTGTCATTCAGGCTACAAATTCCCTTAGTTTGCCAAGACTTTTGGTCAATTTTTAATCAAAATCTCCGTTGCTTGCTTAGCCCAATTTGAGTCAGCTAAAATAGCACGTCCAACCCCGATCAAATCCGCTTTATGCTCTGCTAAAAGCCGTTCGGCAGCATCAGGTTCTGTTATACCACCAGTTAAAATAACCGGAATGGATACCACTTCTTTAATTGCCTGGCTCAATGAAGCAAAATATCCTTGCCCGGTTAATCCAGGCACAATATATCCTGAAAAGCCCCCGGAAACATCCAAGGCATCAATACCCGCCTCTGCAAATAATACTGCAGCCGTTTGACTGTCTTTGACAGTTGTACCACCTTCAATGAAATCCGAAACTCCCAGCCTTAACAAGATTGGAAAATCAGGACCTACCGCAGTTCTAACTTCATGGATGACCTCCAGATGAAGACGAATCCTGTTAAGCAAACTTCCTCCGTATTCGTCGGTACGCTGATTTGCAAGTGGTGAAAAGAATTGGTTTAATAAGTAGCCATGGGCAGAATGTAATTCCACTCCATCAAACCCAGCTGCTTTAACTCGTAAGGCAGCATCGCGAAAATTAATAACGACATCCTTTATCTCATCAATTGTTAGTTCTCTTGGTATAACTTCACTTCTGGGATTAACCACGCAGGAAGGACCTACAGGTTTAGATTTGATGTTAATTGGGGTATATATTATATAAAAAGATTCGTATTTATACGAGTCTACTCATTGCCTTCCATTATTTCATTACTAGTAAAATCAATTAAGGGTAGGATCAACGGTGGATAACCAGAAGCTGAAGTGAGTTGTGAAACAAATGGACGAATATAGGATAACAAAATTGCAGGAGCATTACGCCCTAATCCATGCATATGGTTATGTGGGCTATGTCCGACCGCACTATACCGCGCTCGCTGAGGATGATTGAAGGATTTGGCATCTATAGCTTCCGGCTTATCAATGAAACTGGCGAATCAACCTTTGTCAAATTCCACTGGCGTCCGAAGCTCGGTTTACAGTCAACCATTTGGGACGAAACCTTCAAAATTTGCGGTGCTGATCAGGATTATCACCGCCGGGATATGTTCGAAGCTATCGAAGCGGGTAATTTCCCCGAGTGGGAATTTGCAGTTCAGCTTTTCACGCAGGAGGAAGCGGACAGCTTCCCATTCAACCATCTTGATCCGACAAAACTGATTCCGGAAGAATTGATACCGCTGAAAGTAATCGGCCGCATGGTACTTGACCGTTATCCAGACAACTTTTTCGCCGAAACCGAACAGGTTGCATATTGCCCTTCCCACGTTGTGCCGGGCATTGATTTATCAAATGATCCGCTGCTGCAGGGACGATTATCATCCTATCACGACACACAACTTTCACGTTTGGGCTCGCCCAATTTCCATCAGATACCAATCAACGCGCCTAAGTGCCCGTTCACAAATCAGCAGCGCGACGGGCATATGCAGATGACACAGCCGACAGGCCGTGTTGCTTATGATCCGAGCTCTCTCTCTGTAGACTCGCCGCGCGAAACGACAGCCAACAGCTTCCACAGCGCTGCAGTAACCGAATCAGGCAATAAAGGCCGGATCCGTGCCGAAAGCTTCGCAGATCACTATAGTCAGGCAAGGCAGTTCTATCTCAGCCAAACCAAATATGAGCAGGCACACATCGCGTCAGCATTGGTATTTGAGCTTTCCAAGGTCGAGCATGTTCACATACGCGAAGCAATTGTCGGTCATTTGCGTCATATCGAAGAGGATCTTGCAAGGCGGGTAGCTGCGGGCTTAATGCTTGACAAACTCCCCGACGCGCCGCCGATTGCGGTTCCTGTTAAGGCAATGCCGGTTTCTCCCGCATTGCAGATTATCGGCAAAATGAAAGATACTCTTGCGGGAACCTAGAGGTTTTGTTCTATCGTGATTTATGTTCGAAAGAACCCCCCGCCTCCAACTACCAGAGTACCCGTGTTCTAACGCCTTAACCGAAAACTTCATATTATTTTTTGTTACTTGATCACTATTCGCA